>CAYOBD010000058.1:0-6980 GCA_964402005.1 uncultured Eggerthellaceae bacterium | reverse complement strand
TCAGAATGCCGGAAATGATCAAGAAGATCATTGCGACGAGATTGATCCAGTGGGTGATCACGAACGGAAGCGGATGCGCCTCCTTGTAATGAGCAAGATGCGCCATTTACTTCACCCCCCACGGATTGATGACGGTTTCGAAATGCTTGCCCGTCGCAGGTTCGCTGACATGCACTGCGCATGATACGCACGGGTCATAGCTGTGAATCGTACGCAACGGGTTGATGGGCTTGTCGATCGTGCCCACCGGGTTGCCGATGAGCGCTTGCTCGATGGGACCGTGCTCGCCGTTCTGATTGATGGGAGCCAGGTTCCATGTGGTCGGGATGATGATCTGATAGCCCTCGATCTTGCCGTTGACAACCTTCTCGGAATGGTACAGCGCACCGCGCGGAGCCTCCCAGAAGCCGGAACCTTCGCCCGTAGTCGTCAGCGGATCGGTGAAGTATGTGCTGTCGCCGCCCTTTACGGCCTCGATCAGCTCTGCGCACCAATCCTTCATCAGCTGTGCGATGTAGAGAGTCTCGACCTGGCGGATGCCGATGCGGCCGAGTGTCGAAATCGCAGCCGTGACCGGTGCCGGACCGCCCAAGCCGAGCGCTTCGCCTACTGCTGTGAGGAACGCATCCACATGCTCGACCATCCAAGCATTCTGCTTTGCGTACTTAGGCTGCAGGCCGCGCAGATACGCAACGAGCACGCGAGAAAGGCTGGTGCACTCGAGCGCCTTGCCGTCGTATGCAGGAGCCTTGCACCAGGTATAGCGATCATCCACGTTGTATTCCGTAAACAGCGGGTCAGTGACGAAGTAAGGCGACGTGTAAACGCCATCGCCTTCGTACCAAGACCTGCCAACGTACTCGGTGATCTTGGGCTCTTCGACGTCCATCACGCCGCCTGCCAAGCCGTCCAGGATTACGCCAGCCGGCAGGTAGCGATCGTTCATCTCCATGGACGGACGTTCGAACACGCCCCAGGCGCCGAAGCGTCCGCAGCCCTGGCCGAACGAGAGCACCTCGGGATATGCAGAAGCGATGATCAGCGTATCGGGGATGACCGTCGCTGCAACCCAGTCGTAAACCTCGTTGCACATAGCCCATAGGTCGTCAAGCTTCTGAGCCGTGGGCACGAACGATGTGCCGCCCGGGATGATGGTCATGACATGGGGCATCTTGCCGCCAAGCAGACCTGCGATCTCGGAAGAGCGTGCCTGCATCTTGATGGCCTCAAGATAATGCGATGTGCAGATCAGATCCGCCTCGGGCGAGAGCTTGTATGCCTCGCCGTCGTCCGCATCGAACCAGTTGCCCGAGAAGATGGACATCTGGCCATTCGCCGCGAATGCAGCCAAGCGCTGATGCACTGCATGCAGATCGCTGTTGGTCGACGTACCGAGTTCTGCTGCGAGATCGTATGCATACGTCGGATCTGCGCCGAGCGCATTGATCGGATTCACAAAGTCGAGTGCGGCCAGGTTGTAGAGCCACAGAATGTGGCTGTGCAGGAACTGTGCGCCTTCGATCATGTTACGAATGATGCGAGCATTGTTCGGGATGACGATCCCGTAGGCTTTCTCAGCTGCAATGGTCGATGCATGCGAATGCGAAACAGGGCAGACACCGCAGATGCGCTGCACGATTTGCGCAGCATCCGACGGTGCCCGATGCTCGACAACCTTCTCCATGCCGCGGAAGCTCCCGCCGGACACCCAAGCGTCGGTCACGACGCCATTCGTAACCTCCATCTCGGCACGCATATGCCCTTCGATGCGGGTTACGGGATCAATGATTGATCTTGCCATGACGGGCTACCTCCCCTCTTCTACAGTCGATGCTTCGGCTTCTTCGACCTCAGCGGCCTCAGGTTTTGCCAGATCCTCGAACTTCTTGCGTGCTTTTGCTGCCTTCTTCTCTGCAGCCTTTGCGACCTTTTCGGCCTCTGCAGCGGCTTCCTTAGCAGCGGCTGCTGCGGCCAGCGCGTCATTTTCGAGATGCTGCGCGTCTTGCGCGGCCCTCAGCTTGGCCGGATCGCCGTCCATAACCGAATACTCGTACTGACCGATGGACTTGTCGGGATGCTTCTCATCCCACTTGCGGCGCTTCTCGAAGTCCGCTCCGCCGTCTGTGCGGCCAAACTTCTTCATGCCGAAGCTGTGCGCAATAAGCGCAACTGCAACAAGGCCGGTAAGACCGAGACATATGGTAGTCGGCTGGAAGAAGAAATCGCCGATATGCAAGTCGCGATGGCGCTCGTAGAACGGTGTATTCACTTCGACCCAGTTGTCACCGGAATCGAATGGGTTAGCCTCGCAGCAGCCGAGGCAGGGAGAACCCGCCTGGATGCACCAGCTGCGGCGGTTGTTCCACAACGTGACGCCGCAGTTCGACTTGGTCTGCGGACCCTTGCAGCCAAGAGGATACAGGCAGTAGCCCAGTGCCTCTTCCTTGCTGCCGAACTTGTATACGAACTCGCCGTTCTCGAAATGACCGCGGCGCTCGCAGTTGTCATGGATGGTCTGCCCAAAAATGCCCTTAGGCTTGCCCTGCTCGTCAAGGTCAAGGTAGTCGAGTGTTGCCGAAGCCGTACCGCCCTTGCCCTTGTCCGCCATCAGCACTACTTGCGTCAGAACGGACATGAGCCATTCTGGGTTGGCAGGACAACCAGGAATGTTGACGACTGGCTTCTCGATGCCGGCCTTCGTCAGAATATCCTGCACGCCGGTAGCTTGTGCCGGATTCGGATACGCCGCCATCCAGCCGCCGTTGACAGCGCACGACCCAAGCGCGACAACGGCCACGGCATTTGAAGCCGCATGTTCCAGGATCTCGATACCGGTTTCGTCGGCGATTCTCAGCGTATTACCGCCAAAGCCCTGCGTGATACCGCCTTCGTACACCAGAATATAGTTGCCGTTCTGGATTGTCTGCTCTTTGGCCTCTTCCAACGACTTGCCCGCACCGGCCGAAAGCACGTCGGAGTAGTTGAGCGAGATGAGCTCAAGCACAACAGTCCCCACATCAGGTGTTTCGATCTGCGCAAACGACTCCGTGCATCCGGTGCACGACCCACCTTCGAGCCATATGACCGGGTACAACCCACCTTGAGCCCTGCCGATTTCGTTTTCCAGAGCCATCGCGACACGCGGTGCCGCGAGCTGGGACATACCCGCCGCAGCGGCCAATGCCCCACAGAACTTGAGGAAGCTCCTGCGGCTCACACCACGTGACGCAAGAAGCTCGTCGAAAGACGGCCGTACAGCCTCTCGTTCCATGCCCACCTCCTTGGTTTCCTCGTCTTCTCTTTCCGCCCTATGGGATGCATGCCCCGAAATACCTCACTGCATGCGTTAAAGCATCTGCTTTCGCAAATGCCCCCCGTTACGCTTACTATCAGTATCCCCACCCCATGGGAATTACTGCAATTGTAGCATTCGCGCTAGAAAACGCACTTTTCTGCTGTCCTTTTTCCTAGAATCGTAGCGTCGAAATCGTGCAGCGGATGGCTTTGGCGCGTGAACGGTCACGAAACCAATGTACCTTCGCTAAAGCTAAAGAAACCTTCATCCGCAAGTTCCCTCACAAGTGACTCGAATGCATCATCATCTATGTCGTCACGACCATGGGAACGCTCGAATTCATTCAAGAGACGATGGGATTCGCCCGCAGAGATGCTGCCGTTGGAACCTAATACGCATTTGAGGATGAAGCTGCGTTTCTCGCGATGCGAACCGGCAAATGCACTCTGCCGTGCGTAGTGCGCCGACCTGCGAGAAGGGTTCTGCACGGTTGATTTCAAGTGCGCCCCATAATCGAGAAGCGCATAGTACCAGGCCCGCGCTCCGCTTTCTGGGCAAGTGTCACGCACATAGGGTTCTATCAGTTTATCGGGCACTTCTTCGATTTCGGGGAACAGATGGTGCAGGAACACGCTGCGAACGTTGGTTTCGATGTAGGTTCCCGGACGATCATACGCGAACGCAAGGACGCCCGCCGCAGTAGCGGGCCCGATTCCAGGCAGTGCGATAAGTCCCTCGCGATCGGCTGGCAGCTTTCCGCCGTACTCTGCCGCACAAATATCGCATGCGCGCTTGAGCGCAAGCGCACGGCGGTTATATCCAAGCCCCTGCCACATATCCAGCACATCAGAAGTCGATGCTGCAGCCAAGGCGTCCACCGTGGGAAATGCCTTCATGAAGCGCGGCCAATAATCGCACACGCGTGAAACCTGGGTTTGTTGAAGCATGACCTCGCTTACGAGAACAGCATAGGCATCATCGATGTTGCGCCAGGGCAGCTCACGATAATGCAAGGCACCTTGCTCCTTGACTATGCGGACGAACTCCGAGCGCCCGCAAGCGGCGGCACTCCAATCGGCAGCTAGCGCTTTATCACGCATCGCCGAGCAGGTCTTCCAGATTGTCAAGATCGCGCCTAAAGTCCTTCACGACAGCCTCTTCGAGTGCCTTGTACTCATCGGAATCGAGCGGCTGGCAGGCGGCGAGCTTCTCAAATATGTTCTGCGGCGTGACGGGAACGAACTCGCGGGCCATCAAGCCCAGCTTGTAAGCTTCCTCCAGCGCTTCACGAGCGGCCATGTATATGTCATAGCGCGGCATTCCAGCAGAATAGCGGACCAAATCATAGCGGTCTATCCCTCGCAAGGACGGATGGGCCTCCACAATGCCATGCCAGATATCGCGACGCTCCTTATCGGTCGGATAGCCGATATCTACAACGGAAAGAGGCTCGAGCAGATCATAGAAGAACGGGTCTGCCTCCTCGCCAAGCTGTGCCGTTGCAAGAACATAGACGTCGGGGTCCTCCACGGCTGCGCGAATCAAATCGAAAGCAGCACGGGCGCCGCGCGTAATGTTGGCCATCATGAATCCGCCCAGCCCATCGGTGGGCTCAGGAGCCTGCGGCACCATCCACAGGTCCAAATCCTCGATAACGAGTATTGCAGGACCTTCGAAGCGATTTCGTGCCTGGTTCAGACGCGGCTGATTGTCGGATTGCGCTGTCACGCACAGGATTGGGATTCCCTGGATGTTCTCCTCCATTGTCATGCGCAGCGAAGGCAGGCCCAACTCGCCGATAGTCGCTTCCACGAACCGCGTTGCATCCTCACGGGCAACCGCACGGAACAGCATGCTATCAAGCGAAGGCATGGCAGTAAGTCCGTGGTGGCGGTTGAGCACCTGTACGAAGTGCGTAAAATCAGGGTCGCCCATCATGCCCACGCCGAAATCCCGCATTATCCTCATCGTTTCGTCGTAGCCCGCAAGATTCCTGTATGTCAAATGCTCATTTTGCTGTGGCTCAGGTACTTTGGGCACAGTCTGCGCAGCTGAGACTTCGGAGCTTTCCTCGACAGCAGCAGCTTCGGGTGCGGTGATAGATTTAAGGGTTACGCGACCGTTCTCGTCCACCGGAATCTCGGGATGCCCGAAATCAGGCTCTTCAGAGATCTCGTCGGGCGGTTGCTCATTTATCGCATCACCGGCAACTTCATTTGTAACGTCGGCGATGGGCGGTTCTGCGCTGTTCTCCCTGCGCGGCAACGATATTCTCTCTACTTGGAAGATCGGAGCTCCTCCGCCCAGCAAATCGCCGGTGATCATTTGGGCGACACCTTCGAGCTCGTCACGCGAAAACCCGTATTCCTCGAGGCGGTCCAAAGCCAGATCCTGCAGCATCGTCGCACAATCCTGCACCTCATCGCCTGACAGATACGGCTCGAGTTTTTCGAAGACGTATTCGGCTATGGAGCGTTCACGGAGATCGCACGCAAGATGCCACGCTTCCCTCAGGCTATTGATTGCGATATCGTCAGACGCCTCTCCCTCAGCGAGACCCTTCTCGTAAGCGGCAAGATACAGGTGCATCCCCAGCACCATATCGCCGGCCGCACATGCCTGCGCTGCGCGCTCGGTGTAATCCCCAGAGTTCCCATCAGGTATTTCGTTTTGGTTGGGCATATCCAGCGGATCGATATCAGCCATGATCCCAACCTCCTTCTACTTACTGCATCGCTCACGTGCTCTTGTTTCTTAGCCTAACATTATCTCATTGACTCGATGAGTTTGCTGCCATTTCGTTTCTTTTAGCCATAACGTAATGGAATGAGCCTGATGCAGCTCTTCTCAAAAAAGAGCAAGGCAGCATCACGCTTGTTCCAGCTTATACGTGGCGCTTCCAGTCGAGAATCGTCCAGCCCTTATCCTTGGCAATGCGCTCGAGCTTTCCATTCGGCGTTACGGCATATGCGCGATCAGCAGACGAAAGCATGGGCGCATCCGTGTGGTGGTCGCCGTAAGCGGCAACTACATGCCAGCAACCCACACCATATCGTTCGTCGCAAAGCCGTTTGATGGACGCCAGCTTTTCATCTCCTTGGACGGGTTCACCTTCCACCTCGCGCGAATATGTACCGTCGGGGTTGACTTTCATGCGGGTTGAAACCTGCGCGTCGATGGGATGCATCTCCATGGCGCGCTGGACTATCGGCTCGAACGAAGCCGAAACAACGACGACCTCATGCCCCATCTCCTTATGATCGAGCATGGCCCTATGCGCAGCAGGCCTGAAGCGCGGTTCGATGTACTTATCGTAGAAGGTCCGCATATACTCGTCGGCTTCTTCTTTCGGCATGTTGTCGAATGCTTGGAACACCTGCGAGCGCACCCAGCTTTGGCTATGAGGAAAACGCATCTTATAACGTATCCCCCAAGCGCTTATGCGCATGGTGGTGCGCGGACGCAAACGATGATCGGCGGTTAGACGGCGCACCAGCGTGAAGGGCGACGACCCCTCGATGCAGGTGTGGTCGAAATCGAATACGGCCACCGGTACGATGTCTTTACCCATAGAGCTCATAGCTGCATTTTAGCAAATCACGATGAGCGTATATGGTTCATACAGCAGTCTGTGTGAGTAACTTTAACTGGGGTTAGGGGCCGCCCCGGGCACGTGAACAGGAAA
>CAYOBD010000057.1:0-10351 GCA_964402005.1 uncultured Eggerthellaceae bacterium | reverse complement strand
TGGGTGTCCGCCTACGGCTGCTCGCCGGCAAATCGGTTACTCATCAGCTAGGTTGTGCCCGGCTGCACAAGCGGCTGACACCCATCGCCCAGCTCACGAGCTATCGTTGGCTTCTCGGAGGCGGTCTATGCTTGTTAAGTTCTTCGCAACATATCGCCAGATTGCTGGCTGTAAATCATGTGACGTTCCCGCACCTGGGAGCGTCCTTGCACTTATGGAGCAGATTTCAGAGCGTTGGCCGGCGTTTCGGGAGCTTATCCTTAACGAGGACGGCACCGACAAGGGCGATGACGTCATCATCATGGTGAATGGTCGCCATATCGAGCATCTTGACGGTGTCGCGACCGCATTGAGCGAGAAGGATTACGTTGCAATCACCCCGCTTGTTGCAGGAGGGTAAACACGGGGAAGGCGGAATACCTGTCTGTAACAAATATTCCGCCAATTGGAACGGCACGTTTTACGGATGAAGAAGGAGGCTCTATGGCTGAAACCGATCTTGCTCCGAAGATCGAGCAGATCATCGGAGCATATCAAGCCGATCAGCGGTTTGCGCTGGCGGCATTGCAGGACATGCAGCATGCATTCAACTACATTCCGGCCGAAGGGCTTGAGCGGCTGGCGGCTTATCTGGGATGCCCCGAATCCCAACTGTATTCCATGGCCACGTTTTACAAGGCTCTTTCGCTCACGCCGAAGGGCGACCACATCATCAAGGTATGCAATGGCACCGCATGCCATCTGCGCGGATCGATGAACCTGGTTGCCGAACTTACGCGCAACTTGGGCATCGCTCCTGGAGAGACGACCGCAGATGGGCGTTTCTCTGTCGAGCTTGTCAACTGCCTTGGATCGTGCGCGCTGGCACCCGTTATGGTCGTGGATGGCAAATACCACAACAAGCTGCGCGTCGAGCAAGTTCCGGGCATCATCGAAAGCTATGCCGCGCTGGACGGCGAAGGGGCAGGGGAGGTGACCGACCATGATTAACGGCACCGAGAAAATCCTGGTCTGCTGCGGAACAGGCTGCATCGCAAACGGCGCACTGGGTGTGGCGGATGCCATCGAGGCAGAATTGGCTGCTCGGGGGCTTACCGATGACGTCGAAATCAGCGTAACGCGCACAGGTTGTTCGGGCGAATGCGAACAGGGCCCCGTCGTGCGTTTCATGCCGCGTGACCTGGTGTATTATCGCGTTGCTGAAAAGGATGCCGCTGCAATCGTCGACTCGCTGGAAGGCGAGCCGGTGCAAAAGTTGCTGTTCAAGAAGGATGGCCAGTTCTTCGAGCACATGGACGACAACCCGTACTACGCCCTGCAGCACAAGGTGGTGCTCGAGGATGTGGGTATCATCGACCCGTTGAATCTGGACGAGTACATCGCACGCGGTGGCTATGAGGGCCTGAAACGCGCGTTGCAGATGACGCCCGACGAGATTATCACCGAAGTTGAGAAAAGCGGCTTGCGCGGCAAGGGCGGTGCAGGCTTTCCCACTGGGCGCAAATGGCGCACGGCTGCCGACTACGATGTGTTTCCCAAGTACATCGTCTGCAACGGCGACGAGGGTGACCCGGGTGCGTTTATGGATGGCTCAACGATGGAAGGCTGCCCGCATGCCGTTATCGAGGGCATGATCATCGGCGCGCTGGCTATCGGCGCTGAAGAAGGCGTGCTCTACATCCGAGACGAGTATGCGCTCGCGCGCGACCATATTCAGCACGCAATCGACGATGCCTATGCGGCGGGTATTCTGGGCGAATCCATTCTAGGATCGGGCCATAAGCTGGATCTTTCTATCGTCCGCGGTGGCGGCGCGTTCGTCTGCGGCGAATCAACGGCGTTGATGGCATCCATCGAAGGCCGTGTGGGTGAGCCGCGCGCAAAATATATCCGCAGCGTGCAGCGCGGTCTGTTCGACCATCCCACTGTGTTGAACAACGTAGAGTCCCTAGCCTCCATTCCGACCATTCTGCGTGAAGGCGGCGAAGCATACGCGCAGATCGGTACAGAAACCTCCAAGGGCACCAAAGTGTTCGCGATGGTCGGCAAGGTGAAGCACACCGGTTTGGTGGAAGTACCCATGGGCACAACGCTGCGCACGCTGATCTACGATATCGGCGGCGGCATCATCGGCGATCGCCCATTCAAGGCGATTCAGACCGGCGGCCCGTCCGGTGGTTGCATCCCTGAATCGTTGCTCGATCTGCCCGTGGATTTCGACACGCTTGTCGAATACGGTGCGATGATGGGCTCGGGTGGCATGATCGTGATGGACGACCGCTCGTGCATGGTCGAGGTTGCGCGCTACTACGTGGACTTCCTATGCGAGGAAAGCTGCGGGAAATGCACGCCGTGCCGCGAGGGTCTGCGCCAGATGCGGGCGATTTTGACCGACATCTGCGAAGGGCGCGGTCGCGAGGGCGATATCGAGCTTCTCGAGCGCATCGGGCATACAATGCAGGATGCGTCGTTGTGCGCGCTCGGTCGTACGGCGCCGAACCCGGTGCTCACGACGATAAAGTTCTTCCGCGATGAATATGAAGCGCATATCGAGCGCAAGGAATGCCCGGCTGGCGTGTGCGCGCAACTCACGCAATTCGCAATCGACGCCGACGCCTGCACGGGCTGCGGCATGTGCTCGCGGGCATGTCCGGCGGGTGCGATTACCGGCGAGCGCAAGGAAGCGCACGTCATCGATCCCGCGAAGTGCATCGCCTGCGGTAGTTGCCGTGAGGCGTGCCGCTTCGACGCCGTGCTGACCGAGAGGAGGCCGTCATGAGTGAGCTGATTACTGTGACCATCGACGGCAAGGAATGCACCTGCGAAAAAGGCGAATACATTTTCGACGTAGCCAAGCGCAACGGCATCTTCATTCCAACGCTGTGCCGCCACGACGCGTTCGAGGATCATCGGGCGTGTTGCCGCATCTGCATCGTGGAGGTTGTGCAGCGCGGCCGCTCGAAGGTTGTGACGTCGTGCGTCTACCCGATCGATGGGCCTTGCGAGATTCTGACGCAGTCCGACCGCATCCGCGAGGAGCGCGCAGTGCTTTATGCGTTGCTGGGCCATCGCGCCCCTGCGGCCGAAAGCATGGCTTTGATGGCGCATGCGCTTGACAAAGACGGAGTGGACCGCCTGGTCAGCATTGATGGCGAAAAGTGCATCCTGTGCGGACTGTGCGTGCAGGCGTGCGGAAGCTTGGGAACCGGCGCCATCTCCACGGTGAACCGCGGTGTCGACAAGATGGTCGACACGCCCTACGGGAATCCGTCAGCATATTGCGTTGGCTGCTTGAGCTGCGCGAACGTATGCCCGACTGGGGCGATTGAGTACACGCAGACCGAGACGACCCGTACCATCTGGCATCGCGACTTCGAATTGGTGTTCTGCGAAGAATGCGGCGCGGTTATGGGTACGGTGGAGTCGGTGCGCCATGCTGCCGGTCCGGATGCCGAACCTGCAACGATTTGCGACGAGTGCCGCAAGAAGAAGCTTGCCGATGAGATGATGCACACGTATCGGTACGTGTAAAAGAAAGGGCGGAGGCACCCGATGCTTCTGCCCGATTTGGTTGGCGGATGCATTTGCTGGGCGTAAGGCAGTCAGTTGTCCGAGTTTGGAATTGTGGGACAAAACAGTCAAGCTCGATTGTCCCACTTGTAGGAGGCCATGATGGATTTCCCCGATCGCTACGACCGCAATTTCATTTCGCTTTCCGCTGATGAACAGCAACACCTCGCTGAGGCACGTGTGGGTGTGTTCGGGTGCGGCGGCCTTGGCGGCTCAGTGATCGAGGCGCTCGCGCGCATAGGCGTTGGGCATCTGCGCGTCGTCGATGGCGACGTGTTCGAGCAAAGCAACCTGAACCGTCAGCTGCTCTGCACTGAATTGGCGCTTGGGCACGAAAAGGCGCTCGTTGCGGCAGAGCGCATTCGGGCTATCAACGGTGATGTCGAAGCTGAGCCTATAGTCGCCTATCTCGATGAATCCAATGCGGCGGATATGCTTGCGGATTTGGATTGCGCCGTCGACTGTCTGGACAATCTGGAGGCACGATTCTGGCTCGGGCACGCATGCCAGCAAGTGGGAATCCCTGTTGCTTACGGAGCGATTGCGGGATGGTTCGGCCAGGTGTGCACCGTGTATCCAGGCGATCCGTCGTTCGCGACCGTCTATGGCGCCGTGGAAGGTGAAAGTATCCATAAGCAGTTGGGGAATCTGCCGTTCACTGCATACGTTACCGCCGCCGTGCAGGCGGCCGAGGCCGTGAAAGTCCTTCTCGGAAAGTCGGGTCAGCTGCGCAACCGCCTGCTTATGATCGACCTTCTTGGCGGCACTGTCGACGAAATCGAATTGCGCTGAACGAGTCGCAAAGAACCGTTCCCTCCAACTCTCTTCGGCTCATTCTGTGAACCAGTATCTCCATACGGGTTGCACCGTGCCGTCCACATCGACGATATCGCGTTCTTTCCGCAGATAGGGAAGATGCTCACCCGCTGCCATGGATGGCGTGTTGCTCTCTTGACAGGTGATGACGATCGGATTCACTCCCAGGCAGCGCGTCGCCTCCAGCCCGAGTTTTGCTATCGCTGTGCCGTATCCACATCCGCGCGCTGACGTGCGGACGAAATACCCGTAGGTGCCGCCGTAGCGGATCAGCGCATCGTCCATCTGGAGGCGGATGTTGACTGCACCGACGAATTCATCATTCCGCACCGCCCATAGCACTGCAACGGGAAACCAACCTTCAGGAAGTTCGAGCCCGCGATATTGGTTTTCGAATGTGTCGAAGATCGTTTTGCGCCAGGAATCGGCGAGCGCCGGATCGTGAAGGATGTATCTGCTATGAATGTTATCCCAGGTCTCGGCGCATGCCTCGACATAACTGTCCAGGTATTCCACGGAAGGCCGTATGAGGCTCAGGCCGCTTTCCGCGTCTGCGATTTCCCCATCTACGAACGGCAGAACCATGTGCGATACCTTTCATATTGGAGCGATGCGGTTGATGCAAAGCTATAACGGGTTCGTATCACAGAATAGCTCAGATAAACCCGATTGTTTTTCTGTGGTACAAACCTGTTACAGCTTTGTACCACCCAGGAATGAGAGGAACCCCCCATGGCTAAGAATCTCACCTGCACCGATTGCGCGCTCAACGGATGTGAATTCGTGGATGGCCCACGCCCATCGTTCTGCCCGAGCAACGAGTTCGTGCTCGAAGAGCAGGGATGGCTCCAACAGCGCTTCGCCGAGCCGGAGAATCGGCGCATCATCGAGGCGGCGGCGACTTCGGCGAACGAAGCCTTCTGGGGAAAGCTAAGCCACCTGGAGGAAACCCTAATTTTTGCGCGCGAGCTGGGTGCACGCACGATCGGCATCGCGTCGTGCGTCAGTTTGGCAACTGAGGCGCGCGCGGCGGCGCGCGTGTTCGAAGCCCACGGCTTCGAGGTGGTGGGTGCGCTCTGCAAGATCGGTGGCGTGGCATTTGGCGATCTGGGCATCGAGCGCGAACGTTGCACCGAGAAAATGGTGCTTTGCAATCCGATATACCAGGCGAAAGTCCTTAACGAAGCGAACACGGACTTGAATGTGGTCATGGGTTTGTGCACGGGCCACGATTCGTTGTTTTTGAAGTATGTCGAGGGGCTTTGCACGTTCCTTACGCCGAAGGATTTCAAATTCGATGGGTGTGCCATCCGTGCTTTGCGCGACGATGATCCGTCTGGCGAACTCAAGCGTTTGTTGGGGGAGTAATCAGTTCCTACCCGTCAATTTCGTGCAGAATACGGCTTGAATGCACAAGATTTGCGGTTCGGAACTGATTTTTAGAGCGGCTTGGGATTGCCGTTTCAAAAAGGCCAGTTCACAAATAACCTATGAAAACGCTAGGTAGTTCCAAGCCGTCGATTTCGTGCATGGTCCGACGGTAATGCACGAGATTGACGGTTCGGAACTGGTCTTCTCCGTTTTAACCGCCGGCTGACATGAAGCGCAGGGTGAACAGGCGGTCGAACACATCGATGGCCGTTGCGTCGCCATTGGCGGTCAGGTTGCAGCGTTCTAGCGATACGCTGCCGAGGGAGCGTGGCTCGAGCGACGCGATTTGGATGCGACAGGATTCGCCTGCATGCTCGAATGTCCAAGCGCTATCGTCGAAGGGAAGGGCGAGTTCGTCGCGCAGCCATGCTTCGATACGGCTGTATGCAATGCCGCAATCTAAATCGATATGTCTGCGGGCTGGCTTCTCCACCGACCGCTCCTTCGCGTTTCCGTGGTTTCGGCGCCTCATTCGGTTGCGGTGCTATATCTCGCAGCCCGCAGCACGCAGCGCGGCGATAGCGGTATCCAGTTTGTCTTCTTGCACCAGGACGTAGTCGGTATCGAAAGTGGATACGGCAAATATAGCGACGCGCGCATCCGCAAGTGCGGACGAAATCTTCGCCATGATGCCGGTCAAAGCGAAATCGAGTGGACCGCGCACTTTGAGAGCGCGCCATCCGTCTTCGCGCGCAAGTGTCTCCGTGGGCACGATGGCGGTTTCGCATACCACAGAGAGCTCATCGCTTGTGCGAGCCACAAAGCAGAGGCCCTGTTCAAGCATGTCTGCGGGCAGTTCGGCCAATTTGCAGACGCTCAAGATGCAGTCGAGCACGTCGATCGCGATTCCCGCACATGCAGTTGAATCAATGGCGCAATCTGTATCGATGGCGCAATGCGCAGCATGATTTCCGTCCATGCGCTTCTCCTTAGGTCTTGGGAAGAGGAACCTTGTCTGCGTGCGTTTACGACAGCTTCATGTCGCCATCGGCGATCCAGCCCGCGCGACGCATGAGCATGGCGACAATCCAGCTCACGAGTGCGGGAAGAACGAAGCAGATGAGTATGAGCCCCAGCCATTCGAAAGCCCCAGGCGCGATGCCGTCGGCGATCCAGCCGCTGTACAGGCCGATTGGGCCCACAAGGCCGCACGTGCCCATGCCGCTCGCAATCGCCGGTCCGTTCTGTTGCATGACGAATATGCAGGTGGCGATGGGCCCGCACACGGCAGATGCCACGATGGGCGGAATCCAAATTGCCGGTTTCTTCATGATATTGCCCATCTGCAGCATAGAGGTGCCGATGCCCTGCGACACGATGCCGCCCCAGCCGTTGTCGCGGAAGCTGATCACGGCGAAACCCACCATCTGAGCGCAGCAGCCGGCGAGCGCAGCGCCACCAGCTAGGCCGGTCAACCCCAGCGCTGCGCAGATAGCCGCAGACGAGATGGGCAGCGTCAGCGCTATGCCCACGACGACGGCCACGAGTATGCCCATGAGGAACGGCTGCAGCTCGGTTGCCCACATGATGAAGTTGCCAATCGCGGTGGCCACCATGCCGATTGCAGGGCCGATCAGCAGCGCGAGTGCACATCCGAGCCCTACGGTGACGGCAGGTGTGACCAAGATGTCCACCTTCGTTTCGCCGGCAACCGCCTTGCCCAGCTCGGCAGCGATGATGGCGATTACCAGCACGGCAAGTGGTCCGCCTGCGCCGCCGGCGCTGTTGGCTGCAAAACCCACGACCGCAAGTGAATACAACACGAGCGGCGGTGATTTGAGCGCATGCCCGATGGCGATGGCCATGGCGGGTCCAGCTACGGCGGTTGCGAATCCGCCGATATCGTTGAAAACGGTCAGTCCCGACAGGTTGCCGATTGTATTGAATATCGTGCCGATGAGTAGCGATGCGAACAGACCCTGCGCCATTGCTGACAAGGCATCGATGGCGTAGCGCTGGAAGCTGATGACGATATCTTTGCGCGCAAGGAATCCACGGAAACCCGTGGGCTCATCTGTGCTTTCGGGCTCGGTTGCGGTTGAGTTTTCGATCTCTTCGCTCATAGTTGCTCTCCGTATACGACCAAAAGGAATGCTCCTTTTGGTCACATTAGCAGATAGCTCGGCTCCCTGCTGCGTGAAGCGCGGATGCGGCATAAGGCAGGCGTTGAAAGCAAGGCATTGACGCGCATTTCGCCTAGATGCGCATAGCGACATCGAAGGCTTGGCGGACAGCGGTGGTGATGTTGCCATTCTTGGTGCGGCAATCGCCGATTACATAGGTTTCTTCGCAGATGCCAAGCAGGTCGTCGAAGCTGCGGGGTCGAACGCCCAGCGCGAGCACGACGGTGTCACAGGGCAGCAATGCGCGCTCGCCAGTCTCCTGCGATTCGAGAACGATGCCGCCGTCGACGACTTCGATAAGCTTCTGCCGATCGAGCAGGGTTCCACCTTCCTGTTCGAACATGCCCTGCACGATGCCGATTCCGCGTCCGCTTGCGAGCAGTTCATTGCGCGAGCGGAAATCGATGAGCGTTACGTCGCGTCCTATGCGTGCGAGTACGGCGGCCGTTTCGCTGCCGGTCAGGCCGGCGCCGATGACCGCGATACGCTGATTCGTGCGCTCGGGGTAGCGATCGGCTTCGGCGGCGGGCAGAGCGATCGGCAATCTATGCGTTGCGTTGCTGGTCTCTGTTTCGCGATTGTCGTCGTATCCGCGCTCTAATGCTTCGGCCACCCCAGGGATATTCGGCACGATCGGAGTGCCGCCCACGGCGACGACCAGCGCGTCGGGGGTAAGCTCACGCAGCAGTTCCGGCGCGGCTTGCGTGCTGCAGCGCACTTCGATGCGCGGATCGTCTGCGACGGTGCGTACAGCCCAGGCGGCATAGGAGCGCACGTCGGCTTTCAACTCGTTTGCCCCGGCATCGAGCAAGGTTCCGCCTAGCCGCTCGGCACGTTCGAGCACGATGGGCGCATGGCCGCGTTCGGCGAGCCACCGTGCCGTTTCAAGGCCGGCGCATCCACCACCCACGATGACGACGCGCTTTAGATGCTCGGCTGGCGGTAGCTGCGAGAAGCGTGTCTCCAGCCCTGCGACCGGATTCACCGTGCAGCGCAGCGGCTTGGGGCAGCCATGCGGATCGTCGCCTGTGCACACGTTGCAACGGATGCAGGGGCGAATCAGATCGTGCGGGTCGGTCGAGCCCGCAGCAAGACGGTGTGCTTTCACCACTTGGTCGTGATCTGCGACGAACGGACGGATCATGGCGATCATGTCGGCGGCGCCTTCTGCCAATGCCTGCTCGGCGAGTTCCATCGTATACGAACCCACGCTCGTCACGGGTACATGCAGTCGTTCGCGCAGGTAGCGGGCGAGTGCGATGTTGGTAGGACGCGGCATGTAGGTGTCTTGGATCATGTAGCGGATGGTTTGCACCTGATACAGGTTGCCTGCGCTCACGTGCAGAAGGTCAATGCGGTCTTGGATGAGACGTGCGAATTCGAGCACTTCGTCGATGCCCACGTTAATGTCGGGCGAAAGCTTTTCGTCGCCGCTAATGCGATATTCGATGGCCATGTCGGAACCGATGGTTTCACGTACGGCATCGATGAGTTCGCGCGCGAAGCGGCAGCGGTTCTCGAATGTGGCGCAGCCGTATTGATCGGTGCGCGAGTTGAAATGCGGCGAGAAGAACTGGGCGACCGTGTGCCCATGCCCGCCGTGCAGCATAACCATGTCAAAGCCGCCCTTGCGGCAGCGCTCCGCGGCAGCAGCAAAGTCGTCGATGATGCCGCGCACTTCGGCAACGGTCAGGTCTCCGGGCGTGAAATCGGCGCGCAGGTTAAGCTCGATCGAAGCCAACGCATCAAAAGCGTGCACTGCTTCGGTCACCTGCGTAAGTCCGTGCACGACAAATGGATCGGCTAGGTTCACCACATAGTGGTTCTCGTCGGCATAAGCCTGTGTGACAGGGCTGTCGCCTACGGTCACTATGGCCGCTCCACCGTGCGCCATCGCGGCAGTGAAGTCGACGAATTCATTTGTGACCAGGCCTTCCTTCGTGCAGAGAAACGGTTCGGCGGGCGAGACCTCGATACGGTTCTTCGCCGTTATCGGGCCGATTGCAAGTGGGCGAAACACATGCTCGAATGAGGGGTGTGTCATAAGGGTTCCTTTCTTGCTTGCGATGCGACGTCGAAGCCGCATCGCAGATATGGTACGGGGCTAGCCCCAGTGCCACATCAAGGCGTGCTGACGCCCTATAAACTGCGCAGGCGCTCGTCCAAAACGAACGGCTTATGCGCATCGGCCATCGCCATCGCCTTAGCATCGGATGCGTCGGAGATTGCCTTGATTTCAGGATCGTCCGTAAGCCCGATCAGGTCCCATTCCATTTCGTCAAGCCCGATGAGCAGATCGTCGATCTTTTGGTAGGGCACCGTGAGCACATGCAGCCCGGCGGGGTACATCTTCATCTTGCGCATGCCGAAATGCACGCCTGTGATGCAGAAGTTGATCTTGCCGGTGATGT
>CAYOBD010000056.1:7246-10391 GCA_964402005.1 uncultured Eggerthellaceae bacterium | reverse complement strand
TCCTGTGAAAAAGTTATCGAGAAAACGATCACCACGAAGGAAAACGCCAGCGAAAGATTTCTGGTGTTGCTGCCCCTTCCACAACGAAAAGACTCCCTCTTGCAAGATAGATCCATCTACGCAGCTCTGGCATTGCTTCGGATGCGGCGAGGGCGGCGACGTTTTCAAGTTCATCATGAAATCAGACGACGTGTCTTTCCCGGATGCCGTGCGCGCCCTTGCGCAGCGTGCAAACATCGACATACAGGAATCCGGCGGGTCAGGTGTGCCCAACAGCCGCAAAGCGCGATTGCGTGAAGTGTGCGAGGAGACAGCTTCGTTCTACCATATGCAGCTTATGCGCTCGAAATCATCTGATGCAGCGCAGGCTCGGTCTTACCTTTCGGGACGCGAACTGGGTGGATCGATTCCAAAAGAATGGAACCTCGGATTCGCGCCTGGACATGGCCAGCTAATACGGCATCTGCGCTCTAAAGGATTCAGCCAACAGGATATGGTTGATGCGAATGTTGCGATGGCAAACCCTTCGGGGCAGCTTCGCGACCGATTCTTCAATCGCATCATGTTCCCCATCTGCGATGTTCAAGGGGCTTGCATCGCCTTTGGCGGCCGCGTAATCGGCAAGGGGGAGCCGAAATACCTGAATTCGCAAGAGACCCCGATCTTCCATAAGTCGCAGGTCCTTTATGGGTTGAACAAGGCTAAGGATGCCATGGTTAGCACCGGGATCGCCATCATCGTGGAAGGTTATACAGATGTTATCGCGCTTCATGAGAGCGGCGTGCGCAATGCCGTGGCAACTCTCGGCACGGCACTGACGAAGCAACACATACGCCTGATATGCCGCTATGCCCAGAAACGCATCATCTATCTATTCGACGGGGACGAGGCGGGACAGCGTGCAGCTGATCGTGCGCTTGAGTTTATCGATGAGAGCATGACACCTGAGGCTGGCTCCCTCAGGACCGACTTGCAGGCTGTCACTTTGCCAGACAACCTCGATCCTGCTGATTTCGTTGCAAAACGTGGCGGAGAAGCGCTTCTCGCGCTTATCGAGGATGCGAAGCCGCTGGTTGCATACGGGTTGGAACGCCGTTTGGCACGCTTTGATACGACATCTGCGGAAGGCAGGGCACAAGCGCTCTCAGAGGCTTTGAAAGTGCTTGCGCCGATCAAAGACTCGCTTCTCGCAAAAGACTACGCCGTGCAGTTAGCGGGTCGTCTTCGCCTCCGAGAACAGGATGTGCTTGATGAACTTGCCCGTACACGTGCACCTCGAAAATACCGCGGGGATGACGAGCGTCTGCCAGTGACTCCGAACAACGGTCAGGCAAATCAGACATCTGCAGAGCCTGTTGCAATCTCGCAAACAGAGCAGAACCGGCGCAGGGTGGAACGCGAACTGCTTAGTTTGAGCTCGCAGTATCCGGCGCTTGCAATAAAGCATTCCGATGCACTGGCCCAGACGAACTGGCATGAGACGATCCATGCCGAACTTGCTGCAGTCATTTTGGGAAAACTCGCAAGCGATGCTATGCCATCTGCTGCAGAGATCGTTACGGCCGCGACTGTTGCGGCGCCGAGGGCGGCCGGGATACTCACTGCTGCAAACGCACGCGACGAGCAATCGGCCGAGCGTACGATGGAATATCTAGCGCAGGACTTGGCAATCGGTGACATGGAGCAAACCGTGGCAGCCTTAAAAGCATCTCTTGCCGCTGCGGAAGACGGAGACCCGAATGAATACGAGTTGCTATTCCAGAGCATCGTTGAATTGCAGCGCGACATAAGTGCGAAGAAAGCGGCGCATAAGCCGATCATGTAAGGAGATACCCAATGCTGAAAATCGTGAAATCGCCCGATCCGATATTGAGCCAGGTTTGCGACCCATGCGAACCAGATGACAAATCCCTAAAAAAGCTAGCGAAGCAGATGGCGAAGGCCATGTATGCGAACGATGGCGTAGGATTGGCAGCGCCCCAGGTCGGCGTCCTGAAACGGATCATCGTGGTTGACTGCGATCCGAGCGAAGAAGAGACCCCTATGGTTCTTATCAACCCTGAGATTATGGAAGTCGCAGGCGAACCGGAAATCGAGGATGAAGGCTGCCTGTCCTGTCCAGGTATCTATGTTCCGATCGAGCGGCAACCATGGGTGCGCGTACGCTATCGCGATCTCGATTGGGAGCTTTGGGAGATTGAAAGCGATGGGCTGCTAGGTCGCTGCCTCCAACATGAAATCGACCATTTGAATGGAATCACTCTATTTGAAAAAGCCGAACCAAAGGTGCGCATAAAAGCGCTCGCAGCCTATGAAGAAGCGAAGAAGAATGCCCTGGAGCAGGACAATGGCAGTAAGGAAATGAAGGTACGCTGATGCGGGTTGTTTTCATGGGGACACCGCAGCTTGCGGCAAATATGATGGAGCACCTCTCGGGATGCCATGAGGTCGTGCTTGCGGTCACCCGTCCTGATGCGGTCAGCGGACGCGGGGGTGCGCTTCGCCCATCTCCGGTGAAGGCGAAGGCGCAAGAGCTCGGAATCCCCGTGCTTACTGCGAAGAAACTCGGCGTAGACGAAACCGAGACGCTTAAAAACCTCGAACCGGATGCAATCTGCGTCGCGGCGTATGGATGCCTGCTGCCGGACTCAATTCTCGCATTGCCGCGCTATGGATGCCTGAATGTGCATCTATCGCTGCTTCCGCGTTGGCGCGGTGCAGCACCGCTTGAAAGGGCGATCCTTGCGGGCGATCAGAATATCGGCTTCTCTGTAATGCGCATGGAAAGCGGATTGGATACCGGTCCGTATTGCCTGCAAGAGCATGTGCTGGCAGACGATGTCTACCTGGCAGACTTGGAAATCCATTTTGCTGAATCGGGGGCGCATGCGCTTGCGAAGGCTTTGGAGAGCATTGCGGACGGAACCGTTAAATGGACACAGCAATGCGCAGATGAAGCAACATATGCCGAAATAATCGGCAAGGATGAGCTGATTCTCGAGCCGCTTCTGACCGTAAAACAAAATTATGCTCGTGTACGCGCTTCAGGCGACGCCCATCCTGCACGTACAGTTATTGCCGGCAGGGAGGTCACGGTCGAGCGGGCGCATCCTGCCGATAGCGCTTATGCAGAGACTCTGCCTTC
>CAYOBD010000056.1:0-7236 GCA_964402005.1 uncultured Eggerthellaceae bacterium | reverse complement strand
GCGATGTTCAGCTCGCCCGCTACGAGGCCGTGGCAGAGACTCTGCCTTCTGAATGCGAAGCCGGAACAGCCTTCTTCGTAGCAAAGCGCCTTTTCTTAGCATGTCGCGATGGCTTTCTCGAAGTGGAGCGCCTAAAACCGAGTGGTAAGGCCTCCATGGAAGGAAAAGCTTTCTGCGCTGGCGTGCTGAATTTCAAGAGAGAACCAAAACCCTGGGGAGGGATCCGATGACGAAAGACGAAAACGGCGCACAGGCCCCTGAGGGTCATGAAAAGCGATGGACGCCTAACCGGGAACGAAAGGTCCGTTCCAAGAAATGGTACGACCAAAAGCGCATGGAGAACATGCTGGATGAGGAGGTTCCCGTATACAACGGCGAGCTCGATCCGCGCAAGAAGGACGAAAACGGCAAGCCGATATCACGTCGATCCAGCAGTATGCGCGCCGCCGGGAGCGATGGGTTGGGGGAACGCTACACGCGCACCGATGAGGCAACGGATTTCCGCTCGCGCTATAACCCATGCGATGCAAGTCCCGCGCGCATGGCTGCCCTTGCCGTCACGCAGGAAGTGAGAAAGCGAAACGCCTACGCGCAGAGCCTGATCGAAACCATGATCGACAACTCTCGCCTTTCTGCTCAGGATCGCTCGTTTGCAACGCTTCTTGTGTTGGGGGTAGTGAGCACCTGGGGTACGCTCGATGACATCATCAACCGTGCTCTCGATAACCCGCGCGACATTAAGCCAGATGTGCGCGATGCGATGCGCATCTCGACATACGAGATATTCATGCTGAAAAAAGCACCGCATGCGGCGCTCGATCAGGGTGTCGAGCTTGTACGTGCGGTTGCGCCGAGCGCAGCTGGTCTGGGAAACGCGGTGCTGCATCGCGTTTTGGCCATGCAGCCGGAATTTCCGTTCGGGGATCCGAAGACCGATCTGGATGCCTTAGCGCGCTACTATGCATTCCCAACGTGGCTTGCTAAGGAGCTCATAGGCGACCTCGGCGCACAGAACGCATCCGCTCTTATGGCGGCTGCTGCCGAACCTGCCCCCATCTACATCTCGGTGAACCGCCTAAAGGCCACCGACGAGGAGATAATCGATACCTTCGCGGCGCTGAATTGCACGCTTGAACCCGCCGAGTCAGGCGGTATCGTTCCCTTGGGGTGCTATCACGTAAACAAGCCCCGCGCACTGGCTGATGGGCGAATCCGCAACTTGTTTTCAGAAGGAAAGATCATCGCATCCGACGCTTCATCGCAGGCGATTGTGTACTGCACATTGGAATCGGGATTCCCCGAAAGCATATTGGAAATCGGTGCTGGGCGCGGAACGAAGACGATTATGCTCCAGAGCGCAGCGCAACGCCTTTATGGACGCCAGCTTAATCTGACTTGCATGGATAGCCGCGACTTCAAGGGCGATATCCTCAAGAAACGGGCCGAGTCGTACAACGCAAAGGTTTCGGAAATCATCACGGGAAATGCCGCGCGTCTCGAGCGCCACATCGGCGACCGTACTTCCTCGCGGATTTTCATCGATGCACCTTGCAGCGGATTCGGAACGCTCAGACGGCATCAGGAAATACGTTGGCGTGCAACTCCCGAAGGCATCACCGATTTGGCTGAGAAGGGCCTTGCTATATTGCGTTCAGCGGCGAAACACGTTGCGGATGGTGGAGATATCGTCTATTCAACGTGCACGGTTACGCGTGCTGAGAATCTCGATGTGGCAAAGCAATTCTTGGAAAGCGAAGAGGGCGCTGCTTTTTCGCTCGGCAAGATCGGCGGCAAAGCATGCTTCTCATCGATTGCTGCGCCGGGTGCTCCGGACGCCCACTTCGCCGTTCGCTTCATGCGCAAATAGAAGAGGCTGTCGGCTCCAAGCAATTGGCCCTCGATGTTTCCTGCATGGGTTTCTCGGATTGTTTTTTGGGAGACCCATAAAAGCTATTTGAAATAAAGAAACATAAAAGCATTACGCTTGCGATGAGAATTCAGCCTTATGAAATCAGTGGCTCAGATGATGTTTATGATATAAGGTCGGGAATGCGAATCGAGATGACTATTGGCCGCTAAAATTAAATATCTGACATGTTG
The DNA here is from genome assembly GCA_964402005.1 of uncultured Eggerthellaceae bacterium. Lineage (GTDB taxonomy): Bacteria > Actinomycetota > Coriobacteriia > Coriobacteriales > Eggerthellaceae > CAYOBD01. The sequence goes on along the minus strand of CAYOBD010000056.1, from coordinate 5,136 downwards.
GCGCACTTTTGAAAACAAAGCTGTAGAATGCAACAAATTATGTGAATGGGCGGGATATGCATCTGAATTGAGGTAGAAATGGTAAACGATTACAACATCCAAGAGATCGTCGGCCGCATACGTGCACTGCGCGAAGACATGGAGTTTTCCGAGGATGATATGGCGCAGGCTACCGGTCGTACGGTTGAGGAGTATCGCGCTCAAGAGGCGGGTACGGAGGATCTGTCGTTCACGTTCCTGTACAAGTGCGCGGAAAAGCTCGGCGTGGATGTTATCGAACTCTTGACCGGAGAAACACCGCATCTGAAAGGTTATTCGGTCGTGCGTGACGGTGAGGGTCTTTCCATAAAACGCCGCGCTGGGTTCGAGTACCTGCATAAGGCGCCCCATCTTTCGAACAAACTCGCAGAGCCGTTTATGGTAACGGCGCCGTTTATCGAAGAAGAACAAGAAAAGCCGATCCACCTCTCGTACCACAAGGGGATGGAGCTCGACTATATAGTTTCCGGTCATCTGCGTTTCGCCTATGAGGACCATGTCGAAGACCTTGGCCCAGGCGACACCGTCATGTATGACTCCGGCCGCGGGCACGGCATGATCGCCATCGGAGGCGAACCGTGCAAGTTCATGGCGATTGTCATGAAGCCCGAAGGGGATGCGATTATCTAGGCGTTGCGCCATCACTCCCGAGCGCAACGCCAAGCGATACGCGCTAACAGTGCGCAGCATCGCGGGAAGCATCCACGGCCGCAGCGGCCGCGACGGCTCATGATGCCGCGCGGCTCAAACTTCTGAGAGGTAACAATGCAAAACATAAACCTACGCTACGTCGAAGAGACGTATAACGACGATGGCATACTCACAAACTTCGACGTGCATTATCCAGAGAACTTCAATTTCGGCTACGATGTCGTGGACGAAATCGCAAAGGGCGAGCCCGACCGCCGAGCGATGATCTGGTGCAACCCAGAAGGCGAAGAGCATACATTCACTTTCGGTGACATGAAACGCTGGTCGGATAAGACGGCTAACTTCCTTTCCGACCATGGTCTTAAGCGCGGCGATTTCGTAATGGTCATATTGCGTCGCCACTACCAGTTCTGGTTCGTTGCAACCGCACTCGCCAAGCTCGGCTGCGTGATGGTGCCCGCGACGTTCATGCTCAAAGAGCATGACCTCGAATATCGTCTTAACGGCGCATCGATAAAGGCGATCATCTGCACTACCGTTGGAGACATTGCCGATATCGTTGACGCGACGGTGCCTATCTGCCCAAGTGTAGAAAAGCTCTTCCTGGTCAACGGCGCCGGTGGGGGTCTGACCGAATACGATGAAGACGGCAAGCCTCTATCGGAAGGCCCGCTGGGCTCCGAGCTGAGCGGGCCCCAGGGCGTATGCGCGACTTCTGCGCAACGCGATGGCTGGATCGATTTCAATACGGGCGTGCGCGAGGCCTCCGATGTGTTCGCACGCGTAGACACGCTTGCTGCGGACCCGATGCTTATGTACTTCAGCAGCGGAACGTCTGGAAACCCAAAGATGGTGCTGCATAACTCGTCGTATGCGCTCGCCCATATACCGACTGCCAAGCATTGGCACAATGTAGATCCAGAAGGCATCCATTTCACCATCGCCGATACCGGCTGGGGCAAAGCGGTATGGGGCAAATACTACGGGCAATGGTTCATGGAAGCATGCGTTTTCACCTATGATTTCGACCGCTTCCATGCTGATGAGATACTCGGCTTGGTCGAGCGTTACCGCATCACTACGCTGTGCTGCCCACCGACGATGTATCGCCTGATGATGCAGACCGATCTTGACTCATTCGACCTTTCCGCTCTGAAGTACTCCACAACGGCAGGCGAGGCGCTTAACCCCGACCTGTTCGATTTCTGGAAAGAGCATACGGGACTGACGATTTTCGAGGGATTCGGCCAGACCGAAACGCCCCTTACCGTCGGCAACCTTACGAACACCACGCCGCGGCCCGGATCGATGGGCCGCCCGATGCCTTTGTACACGATTGAGATCCAACGTGACGATGGAAGCCGTTGCGACCCAGGTCAGACGGGCGAGATCTGCATAAAGTGCGACCCGTATCCAGCGGGCATCATGATGGAGTACTATCGCGATCCCGAGAAAACAGCCGATGCGGTCTATGACGGCTGGTACCACACGGGCGACACCGCTTGGTGCGACGAGGACGGTTACTTCTGGTATGTCGGCCGCAACGATGACGTGATCAAATCGAGCGGTTACCGCATCGGTCCATTCGAAATCGAAAGCGTGCTCCTTGAGCATCCTGCCGTTCGCGAATGCGCCGTTACAGGTGTTCCGGATCCAGTGCGCGGCAAAGCGGTGAAAGCAACCGTGGTGTTGTCAGACGGCTTTGAAGGGTCCGACGATTTGACGAAAGAGCTGCAAAAATGGGTGAAGGAGCGCACGGCGCCCTACAAGTATCCGCGTATCGTTGCCTATGTAGAAGAGTTACCGCGAACCGTCAACGGAAAAATCCGTCGCGTAGCCATCCGTGAGGACGACGAAGCCAAGAACATCGACGGGTTAGAATAAAGTCAATTTGGGAAATTCCCAAAGTGAATCATTGGAGAGTCTCCCCAATGATTCACTTTGAAGTAAGGGATGCTGCAGATGGGGAAGACCGGGATTCCTGATGGGCTGTTGGCCGCTATGCGACCCGTTACCATAATCGCGGGACATTACGGGACGGGCAAAACCAACCTTGCCGTCAACCTTGCGATTGATTTGGCTCGTATGGGCAAAAAGCCGGCGCTCATCGACCTCGATATCGTAAACCCGTATTTCCGGGCAAGCGAGCAAAGGGCGGTTCTTGAGGATGCGGGCGTTGACTTGGTTGCTCAGGTCTTCTCGGAGGCCGGCACCAGCTTGGATGTTCCGAGCCTAACGGGACGCATCGAGCCTGCTATAGAATTCGCATCCGAAGAGGCGCCGACAATTATCGATGCCGGCGGGGATGATGTGGGCGCTACTGCACTTGGACGTTTCGCGCGCTTCATCGATGGCGGCGAAGAAGAACCTCGGTATGCGATGCTCATCGTGCTCAATCGATACCGCAATCTCGTGCAAGATCCTGAGGATGCCATCGAGAACCTTCGGGAAATCGAAGAGGCATCGCATCTTCGCGCCACCGGGCTTATCAGCAACGCGCATATGAAGGCGGAAACAACGCATGAGCATATCGCCAAGGGACTTGAATACGCTCAGGAGATAGCCCGCCTCACTGACCTCCCGCTCGTTGGATATACCTGTCCAGCGCGTCTGTCTACCGAACCGTCAGCTTATTCCGTAGAAATGTATGTTCGCAACCCATGGGAGTCCATGTGAAGTATCATCTGATTTAAATGGAACAAGCTTGGTATAACTTAGTTTCATTTGGAACAAAGCTGTAACAGGCTTGTTCCGTTCCGTTTTGAGAGAGGAAGGCTATGGCGAGGATAGAAGTAGACGAGTTCTTCTGCAAAGGATGCGGGCTATGCGCCGAAGCGTGCCCGCTCGGCATAGTTGAGCTCGACGCATCCAAGATTACTGAAAAGGGCTACCATCCCGCGCATTGCATCGCACCCGAAAAGTGCACGGGCTGCGCGACATGCGCGACGATGTGCCCTGATGTTGCGATAACGGTTTGGAGGTGATTGGCATGGCGGAGAAAGTCCTCATGAAGGGCAATGAAGCCCTAGCAGAAAGCGCACTGCGCGCGGGATGCCGGTTCTTCTTCGGCTATCCTATCACGCCGCAGACCGAGCTGGCGGCTTATATGGCCAAGCGCATGCCGAAGGTAGGGGGCACCTATCTGCAGGCTGAAAGCGAGATAGCTGCCATCAACATGGTGTACGGTGCATCTGCCGCAGGCGCGCGCGTCATGACGTCGTCGTCTTCGCCCGGCGTTTCGCTCAAGAGCGAAGGCGTGTCCTATATGGCAGGTGCGGACCTGCCCGGCGTCATCATCAACATTGAACGTGGCGGCCCGGGTCTCGGCTCCATTCAGCCGTCCCAATCCGACTACTGGCAGGCAACGCGTGCACTCGGTCATGGCGACTTCCAGATGATCGTGTTTGCGCCCTCGACTGTCCAGGAGATGTGCGACGTTGCTTATATGGCGTTCGACAAGGCCGATGAGTACCGCGTTCCCGTCATGGTGCTCGGCGATGGCCTTCTCGGTCAGATGATGGAGCCGGTCGTGCTGCCCGAGCCGAAGGAGAACCTCCCCGAAAAGCCCTGGGCGACAACCGGCCATAAGAACGCACGCGAGAAGAACGTAGCGAACTCCCTATTCCTCGACGCTGCCGAGCTCGAGCGCCAGAATTTCGCTCGCTACGAGCGCTACGAGGTGATCAAGGCGAATGAGCAGCGTGCTGAGCTGGTCATGTGCGACGATGCGGAAATCATCGTCGTCGCGTTCGGCGCCTCTTCGCGCATCGCCCGCACCGCTGTTCGCGCAGCGCGCGAAGAAGGCATCAAGGCCGGGCTTTTCCGTCCGATCACGTTGTGGCCTTATCCTGTCGATGCGCTCTCTAAAACGAAGGAGCACGCCAAGGCGTACCTGTCCGTCGAGATGAACATGGGTCAGATGGTTGAGGACGTGCGACTGGTTGTGGGTGATGCCGCGCCAGTCGACTTCTACGGCAGAGTCGGCGGCGTCATCCCAACGCCTGTCGAAGTGCTCGACAAGATCCGCAAGATTAACGAAGGGTTGGGTGAGTAACATGGCCCAAACTGAAGAGAAGATCGTATTCCAGCGCCCACATTCGCTGGCGCGCGTTGTGACGAACTATTGCCCGGGCTGTACGCACGGCATCGTAAACCGTTTAGTCGCCGAAACGATTGACGAGCTCGGAGTCGAAGGAAACGCCATCGGCGTGTCACCTGTCGGCTGCTCGGTCATGATGTACAACTTCTTCAACTGCGACATGATCGAGGCGGCTCACGGCCGCGCTCCTGCGGTTGCAACGGGTGTCAAGCGCGTCCATCCCGAAGCTGTCGTATTTGCCTACCAAGGCGACGGAGACCTCGCTTCAATCGGCATGGCTGAGACGATCCATGCGGCTACGCGCGGCGAGAAGATCACCATCATCTTCATCAACAACGCCATCTACG
>CAYOBD010000055.1:9390-10530 GCA_964402005.1 uncultured Eggerthellaceae bacterium | reverse complement strand
ACATATAAAACTGCGACGGTTCCTAAAGAAAGTGAAGGGAGACAGAAAAATGAAGTTTTACAAAGTCAGCGGGCAGGTGGACCAGGTGGTGGCGTCGGCGCTGAGAACAGCGAACACTGAGCTTGGTTAATTGGATACAGTATACAGGAAAAGTTGTAACCTGACGCGGGGACGGTTGTGCGCCAGTTCGGCGCATGTGATATAGCGGGGTGAAACTCCCTGCCCGGTAAAGCCTGGCAAGCAGCCGGTACTTAGGCTTGGAGCCGAAGCCGCGAGGTTAGGCTTAAGCGTAGCCAAAGGAGCACGAGAGCCGCAATGCGAAAGCGTGAAGTGATTGAGCCCCGAAATATGATCAAGCGGAAGCCGATGCGATAACCGTCCGCAGCAGGCAGCAATGTGCAAACGACAGGCAAGGATGCACAGGTTCCGCCGGGGTCGGAGAGCGTGGCGAGCGTGCAAGGGATCACATGCGTACCTGGGAGACCTGCTATGCTCCCGAAGGGGTATGCGACCTTAAGCAAGTAAAGAGGTGGAGGGAAGCAAATGGCATAGCAGGAGTCGGACTGCCTCATAGTAGTGAAAAAAGGCATGAAAGTGCAAGGAGCGAAGGGGGCAGCAAACAGGAGATCCCGGAGCGGAAACATTGTTGACACGGGAGGTCAGGAAGCAATGGAAAGCGAAGCAAAGGGAATAAGGTATCAGTCAGAGCACTATGCGAAGGTGCAGGGAATCATGCACAGTGTAAACGCAGAGAGTCTGATGGCTGAGCACCGGAAACAGGCACGAAGGAAAGCTGTAGGAATAGACGGAGTAAGCAAAGAAGAGTATGACCTGAATGCAGAGGAGAATATAGCAGGACTGGTGGAGCGGATGAGGAAGTTCCAATACAGACCGCAATCAGTAAGACGGGTATATATTCCCAAAGCAAACGGAAAGCTGAGACCGCTGGGGATTCCGGCATATGAAGACAAACTGGTGCAGGGAGTCATGGCGGGAGCGCTGAACGAAGTCTACGAACCGAGATTTCTGGATTGCTCGTACGGATTCAGACCGGGACGATCGGCCCACGACGCTGTGAATTACATACCGTGACGAGCGGCGAGCTGCTGGCCGGCGACGAGCTCGTGGCCGAGGCCACCG
>CAYOBD010000055.1:0-9290 GCA_964402005.1 uncultured Eggerthellaceae bacterium | reverse complement strand
CCATCACCACGGCCGCCGGCACGCTGACCATCAACCCGGCGAAGGTCACCGTCACGGCCCAGGACAAGGCGTTCACCTACACCGGCGAGGCCCAGTCCTGGAATAAGTACGACGTGGTGGGCCTGGTGGGCGGCGACAAGATCAGCGCGACCGTGACCGGCTCGATCACGTTCCCGAGCCAGAGCCCGGTCACGAACAAGCTCGAGGGCTACGAGTTCGAGACCGGCACGCCCGGCAACTACAGCGTCACCACCAAGGACGGCAAGCTGACCATGACGAACGCCTCCGTGGCCATCACCATCACGGCCGCCAGCCAGGCGTGGACCTACGACGGCGGGGCGCATGAGAACGCGGCAGTCACCGTGACGAGCGGCGAGCTGCTGGCCGGCGACGAGCTCGTGGCCGAGGCCACCGGCTCGGCCACCAACGTGGCCGACACCGCGGCCGGCAACAACCCGGTCAAGGCCGGCTACAAGGTCATGCACGGCGACGAGGACGTGACCGCCAACTACGCCATCACCACGGCCGCCGGCACGCTGACCATCAACCCGGCGAAGGTCACCGTCACTATCACGGGCAACACCGCCACCAAGACCTACAGCGGCGCGGAGCAGAAGGTCGAGGGCTACAAGGTTGCGATTGGCGATTCGCTGTACACCGAGGCCGACTTCACGTTCTCCGGCTCCGCCGTGGCCAAGGGCACCAACGCCAACACAGACCCGGGCTACGCCATGGGACTGACGAAGGATAAGTTCGCGAACAACAACAAAAACTTCGACGTGACGTTCCAGATCGCCTCTGATGGCAACCTAAAGATCACCCCGGCCAGCCTGACCATTACGGCCATTGACCAGACCTACGTCTACGATGGCACAATGCAGGGTCCGGGCGATATGGCTTACGAGGATTCGGCTGAGATTGCCAAGGTCGTGACCTTCGAGGGCTTGCAGGGCGACGACAAACTCACGAGCATTACGGTCGATGGCCAGGCGCAGAGTATCGGCCTTCACAAGGATGTGATCACGCTCTCCCAGGCTACGGTCAACGGAGCCAGCGCAAGTGGGGGCAACTACAATATCACCTATGTCCCCGGCAACATCATCATCACGTCCGCTGACACGCCGCTCGTAATCAGCTCTTCCACGAAGAGCTGGACCTATGACGGCGGGCTGCATACCGATGAGGTCTACACTGTTACCTACGGTGAGCAGACCGTTCAGCCCGATAAGACCGGAAAGTTATTCACGCTGCCCACGGGCGACACGCTGACCATCACCTCGACGTCTACTGGCGTCAGGAACGTCGCAGACACGGCCGAGGGCAACAACACCTTCACCTACAAGTTGACTAATGAAGGCAGCTACAACAGCATCACCGCCAAGCCTGGCACGCTTGGGGTGACCCCGGCGACCATGACCGTCACCACGACCAGCTTTAACGGCGAGTACGACGGCGCAACCCACAGCGGCGGCGCGGCTCCGTCCGTGACTGCGGGCACAACGGTCCAGTACTCCACCGGCGGAGGCCAGACCTGGTCCGCTACCGCTCCGAGCATCAGGGATGCCGGCACGGTCAGCTATACCGTCAAAGTGACCAATCCGAACTATAAGGACGTCACCGCCACCGGCACACTCCAGGTCAACCCGCGCTCCGTCACTCTGACTTCGGCTAGTGCTTCGAAAGTCTACGACGGCACTCCACTGACCGACTCAACCGTGACCGTTTCGGGCGACGGCTTCATTGCGGGTCAGGGTGCAACCTATACCGTGACCGGCTCTCAGACTGATGTCGGCAGCTCGTCCAATGTGTTCACCTATGCGCTGAACGATGGCACTGCGGCTGGTAACTACGCGATCACCGTTGTTGAGGGCACGCTGGCTGTGACGGCTGCCCCTGGCCCGGTGCCGCCTGGTCCTACGCCGCCGACGCCTGATCCGACCCCGACGCCGGATCCAGCGCCGACGCCAGCCCCGACGCCGGATCCTGCACCGACGCCGGCGGCTGGCACGGCGTCTACGGCTACGGCGCAGGTCACCGTCCCTGACAACCCAACTCCTCGTGCCGAGACCATCGATGATGACGGCAATGCATTGGCTTCAGGCGAGATCAACACCACCTGGTCGCTGTTCGACCTGATTGCCACGATAGCGACTGCTTTGCTTGCGATTATCATGCTGGTCGGCGTATTCGGCCGCAGGGAAGACGAGCGCGAGTACGGCGAGACCTACAACCAGGATACCCGTCGTCGCGGCCTGCGCATCGCGAGCCTCGTGCCTGCCATTGTGGCGATCGTGGCCATGATTCTGACGCAGGACTTCAGCGGTCAGATGGCAGTCTTCGACATCTGGTCGGTGCTGTTCGCTATCGTCGCCATAGTGCAGATTGTCATCATGATTCTGTCCCGCAAGAATAAGGAGAATATCGACGACAGCACTAACGGCGCCGCTCCGGCGATGGCTTAATAGCCAACGCGAGATAAGCGCTTAGCGCCACCGCACGACTAAGACCCTCGGACACCATGTCCGGGGGTCTTTAGCATCTGGGTGACTTCTGTGCGACGCTTATGTGGCTCGAAGAGCCGCCCCCTGGGTTGTCTGCCGTCGATGATGGTCGCGAACTGCTGGCTCACAATCGTCTGAATCACCGATGATAGCTGGCTGCGGATTCTGGTGCTGTTGCGCTGCAGGGAAGATGCCCATGATGCAGGAGGTTGCCGCATTCGCCGTCTTGGCTAAGACGGCATTGAATAACCCTCATACTCTTAATGGCTTACTATTAGGTGATTCTTCAATTTCGATACGTCGTGTATTCGATAAAAAACACTATACTTTTAATATAACTATTAAAAACACTATAAATTTAAATAATACGCTATACTATTTCAAGCACAAAACTGATGGATACCGCACCGTTTTCAGGAGGCTACATGCATCCCAACCCCTTCTCGCCATCGTTTGCGATGCTCCCAGGTTCCTTTTTCGGGCGCAAGACATATCTCCAGAAGTACGCCAAGGCGCTCGACACTCCAGGCTCGGCATACCGCTTCTTCATCCTGACGGGCACGCGTGGCTGTGGAAAGACATCGTTGATCAGCCAATACGAGCTGCTGGCGACGGAACGGCGATGGGACGTAATAAGGGCGACCAGCATCGATGCTCTTGCCTTGCTTTGCTGTTATGCGGGGATTGGCGATGGCAAGTCCAAAAACCCGAAGCGCGACTCGGCGGATCCCCACACGGAGAACAGCGCGTTCGCAGGGGATGATTCGCTGTCGGATTCGGCTTATGACCAGCTCGATTTGCTCAGTACGATGCTGATTAAGAAGCTGCGCACCCTGAAGGCGAATCGGGGCCTTGCCATCATCGTCGACGAGGCCCAAAAGCTCGGGCGCGAGGATATTGCCAGAATCGCCACCGCCGTCCAGGATGCCAAGCTCGAAGGGCTGAACATCTCACTTGTTCTCTGCGGGCGTCCCAGCGCCTACCGAAAGCTGCGCTCTTGCAAGGATTGCGCATTCATTCGCCTGATGAAGCACGAAAAACTCTGGACCATGCCGAAGGGCGAGACCATGAGCTGCCTGGAGGCGATGTTCGGGAAGGTGCCGGAAATCGAGCTCACCCGCGCACAGCTGCGCGAAATCGGTCGCTTTTCCGGGGGACATCCCTATCTGATCCAACTTATCGGCGACCACCTCTACCGCCTTGCAGAAGACGGCCTTTACTCGGTATCCGGGGTGCCGGCAGCTGTGCCCGATGGCATGATTGAGCTCGCTGAATCAGCCTCGTTGGCAGAGTATAAGAAGAATGTGCTCGACGACGTCCTGACCGGGACCCATAGCGGCACGCGACGCTATATCGAAGAGGCGTTCCGTCTGCGTGACGAGCGCGGTTACGTCAGGGTTTCCGAAATAAACGCGCAGTTCGGCAAGGATGCGCAGCAGATGTCGCCGCAACGCGCGAACGCGTTGAACACGCAGATTCTGAAGGTGGCCGACCGGGGGAGGCTCAAATTTGCGTTGCCGCACTACAACTACATCTTCGAGCCGTTCGTGCACGAGCCTCCCGAAACGGCCGACGATGAATGGGATTTCTAAGGAATCCGCAGTTCAAATACCTTTCACGCCATCGCCAAGAAGCTTTTAAAAACCTCGAAGGACGGCAATCTGAGCGCAAGCGAAAAGTCTGCTTGCATTGCGTGGCAGCGGAGGCTTAAGCGCCTGCGCCGTTCATGCTCAGAATAGAAGTCTGCCGATTTTGCAATTACGATTCGGATGGAATCGGACGACCATGATAAGCCCGTTCGGCGCATATGACCCCAAAATCTCTTTAGCACAGTAGAGCAATAAAGTAAGAAGCGAGTTAAATCGCAGGTGAAATGGTGTTTTATTGACGATTTATTTGCTTATAGAGTAGTATCCTAATTACAATTGATTTACAAATAGAGCAAAAATTTACTCATATTCGGCAAATGCGGGACGGATTGACTACCATTTTGATATAAACAGCATCGACAAAGTGGACGAGAGTCTGCAACAAGCATGAGAGCAGGGGCTTTGAGGAAGAAGCGGCAACTGCAGAAATGCGGGGCCGCGAAAACGCAAGGCAACGAGAGGAACGGTGGCAGGGAAATGGCGAAGAAGACACTGGACCAGATCTCGCAAGGCAGCTATACGATTGGCGGCAAGATCGTAGCGATCGTGCTCACCATGTCGTTGGCGCTTATGACGTGGAGCCCATTGGCTATCGAGAGGGCATTCGCCGGCTCGGATGATTCGTCTTCGAGCGAGGTTGCAGCGCCTATCGAAGAGGGCGCTGAGCAGGGCGAAGCCGACGCGTCCGCAGCGGCGCAAGGCGACGTTGGCACCGCGGCCGCATCTGAAGAGGCCGCTTCTGACGAGGTCGCAACCGATGCGTCCGGCGAAGCCGCGCAGGATACCTCCGCAGGCGACGCCGCTGACCAATCCGCGGGCGACGAGGGCGCCACAGAGCCGTCTGGCGGCGAGGGCGAATCTGCCTCTACCGCAGAGGGCGATGAGGGCAGCGATCCCGCGACCGACGAAGAGGGCAACGGCAAGGACGCCACCGACAAGGATTCCGACAAGGACGCCACCGACAAGGAATCCGGCAAGGACGCCACGGATAAAGACAAGGAAGCTACCGACAAGGACAAGGACAAGGACGGCAAGAAGGAAGTCAAGTATCCTGCCGTCAAGTTCGCTGAGCAGAATATCAACGGCGTTGTGGTTAACGTCTCCGCTCCCGAGGGCGCGCTGCCCGAGGGCACCGAGCTCGTCGTCCTGCCTGTCTCTTCCTGGAAAGTGATCGATTCCGTTAACGCTGCCGTCGAAGGCACCGTGTCCGCCAACGACATCGCTGCCGTCGACATCTCCTTCAGGTACACCGATCCCGAAACCGGTGAGACCACCGAAATCGAGCCGAAGGTTCCCGTCAGCGTGAAGCTCGGCTCGCAGAAAATCTACGATGCTGCCGTGACCGACGGCAAGGAGGCCCAAATCGTCCACATCGGCGACAACGGTGCCGCTAACGTCATGGTTGAGGACAAAAGCGTTCCCACGGCGACCAGCGAGATCGCCATCAGCTCTGCGGACTTCTCGGTGTACGTGGTCGTTGAGAGGACGGGTGAGAACGCACGCGTGCTCGTGAAGTTCATGGATAAGAATGCGACAGGCACAGAAGAGCCGATCGCTTCCATGTACGTCAAGAAGTCCGACACCGAAACCGCCAGCACGCTCGCCGATATTATCTACGATCCAAGTGCGACTCTGTCTCTTGAATCCGGCGAGATCTTCAAAGGTTGGACCACCGATCCTGACTACGATTTTCCTGACACAACTCCCCTGACGATCGCGCAGGTGCGCGATGCTATCACGAACGGCTCGGCACTCCCGGAGGGAACCACATGGGATACCGTCGTCGATGCCGATAGCGAGGACGGTACCATCGTCACCTTCTATCCGATGGTCGCTAAGCAGTACAGAGTTAACTACATTGATGGCGCAGGCGCAACGCTCGGGCAAGAGCAGGTCGTGTTCCGTTCGAATTCGACTGATGAGTATCAGAGCCACACCATCGGGATGAACTATACGCCGCCAGATGATACGCATAATTTTGTAGGTTGGCATGTGTACATCGGCGGCGAAAATATCAAGGATTATGTCGAAAGCGAAGGAAAGGTTTTTCATAAGGACGAAGAAATCTCAATCAAAGGCGATGTTACGTTTAGCGTTGTTGCCCCCGAAGGCAAATGGCTCATCTTTAATGAGAATGGCAAAGGCGGTACATACAATGCTCCTCAATTCGTAGAAAACGGCCAAGTTACAAAAAAGCCTCGGCCCGACGCCGATATGCATCGACACGGTTATAGATTCGGCGGGTGGTATAAAACCAAAGCAGCTGCCGATGCTCACGGGCAGGATCCGACCGTAACCGAAGGCGCGTTCGAATTCGGGTATGAGCTTGATGCGAAGACCGAGATTTATGCCAGCTGGATCCCCAATACAACAGCCAGCTATACCGTTGTTCTTTGGAAGCAGAATCTTAATAGAGATGGTTACGATGTGGCTGCTTCTTACGTGAACGAAGACGGCGAGGTGGGCCATAACATCCCCTATACGGTGGTGGAGAACCAAGATGAGGATTACGTCACGGGTGTCGGTACCGGCAACGGGCACTACACCGGTTTCTGTCTGACGGAGGCCAGCAAGAACCAACCGGTCAAGATTACCCCCGAAGGCGATGCGGTCTTGAATCTCTACTACGACCGGATTGTGTACAACTTTAAGTTCTACCTGTACAGGGACGGAACGCAAACCAATCGATACGATTACGCGAATAATTCGGGTAACGGCTCGAGCTTAAACGATCTTGTTACATGGCACTCGAATTCAAGGAACCATCCTTCAGCGAGCGGCTACACGCTTTCCAGTGAGACGGTTGGCGGAAGGACGTATCACTACTTCACGATTAGCGCCTACTACGGTCAGGATATCAGCTCGATCTGGCCCTCTTATAGTGCTTTCGTTGGGGCCGATGGTCGCGAAGCGGTTAGCTTTGTCATGATGGTTGGGACAAAGCTGAAGCCGAGTCCCACGAATCAGGGTTCTGGTACCGTTAAAGGCCTCATCACAGTTATGGATGAGAACATCCTCGGCGCCACGAACAACGTAAATGGCAATTATGTGATGGTTCGCTTCCCAGATAATTACTATAACTGGAGATACCATATTTGGATGGAAGCCATCGATGGCGAACAGTATCCTGGTAAACGTACACGAGAGTACAACGGCAAGACGTATTACGAGGAAACCGTCCTAGAGTCGCGCTCTAGTAACACCACCGACGCCAATCAGAACGAGACCAAGTACCCGGGCTTCACATATGAAAATAGATTTGGCGATAATCGTAATCGAACAGATTTCGATCCCAGCAGTGGCCATTGGACGACGACTGAAGATGGTACAACCCTCTATCATCTCAACTACATTTACAATCGTGAGCAATATGCTATCAGCTACTTCGATGGAATCTATCTGAACGCCAGCAACCAAATCCTTCAGGACCGGCACACGGAACTACTTAACGAAAGCGCTCAAATTGGGCAGGGCGCGACGATTGCGGACGAGTATAAGGACTACACACCTGATCCTGTGGATGACAGCAAAGAATATGTCTTCGAGGGTTGGTATATGGATGAAGGCTGCACCACGCCGTATACATGGACTACGATGCCCATCGGTGGTATCAAGGTCTATGCCAAGTGGCGTCAAGTTCAATACCGCGTGTTCCTGCACTCAAATGTTGAACCTGGCCAGGATCTTGACTGGGGCTCCGCCGGTCAAGCAATGAACTTCCGTAGATCCTATAACGAAACGGCCAGTCTTCCGACCGGCGTGCGCCCTGGATACAAGTTTATCGGCTGGTATAGCGATCCAAGCTTTGGGCATGTGTTCACCGAGGATATCAGGTTGAATGAAACCAATGTGACAACGGATTACGATAAGACACGAGACTTTACGGATCCAGGAAATATATATAACGGCTATGCAACTGGAGCAGATGCATATAACTCGGATATTACTGGCTATGGTGGCAAAGATCGTTTCTGGATTACCAAGAAGCTCGATTTGTATGCCAAGTGGAGCAAGGTGCTCGAGGGCGCTACCGGCATTAAAGTCCAATATATCTTGACGGATCCCGATGCTGGTACGAGCACTTCACCCGTGCCTACCGATTCTAACCTCTATGCTGACGGTGCGAGTGCGACAGCTCCTGCAGCAGTGGCTCCGCCGGACAACAGCTATCAGTTCGACTGCTGGGTCATGCAAAAATGGGACTCCACAGAGAGGAAATATGTTGATGTTTCGCCCATCGAAACGGCTTATGCGGGCGGTTCTTTCACGGTGAGTGCGGAGTATGCTTGGGAGGACCCCGAGACAGACGCCCAGGGCAATCCTGTTTACGTGACGGATGCTGATGGTAATTATCTGGACGAAAACGGCAATGTCATCGATGAGTCAAAACCGGATTGGGAATCGTACCGCGTACAGAGGCGCACGTACACCGTTCAGCTTCGTCCTAAGTTCAAGAAGGTTGAAGAGCCCACTCCGACGCATGTATATTGGTACAAGAACGACGGGACGCCAGGTCCGCTCTACACCGATCCGGCGGGTTATCCGGATAGCGAGAAGAGCATCGCTATCAACGAGGGAATTGACATTCAATCTGCCCCGACACGCACGGGCTACGTGTTCACGGGTTGGGCGAGAGTCACCGAGCCGTCTGACCCCAGCGCATATGCGCCGAAAGACGTCGCTGGTGATCAGCTTGTGTACTACAACCAGGGAAAGTATTACCGCGAGAGCACATTTGAAAATGAGGCCACTCAGATCGCAGCGGACGAGGACGGCAACTATCATGCGTTGATTGCCACGTGGAAAGGCGCGATCAGCGTCGAATCGCTGGACGGCAGCTGGCCCTACGACGGCAACGCGCATACCAACCACACGTACAAGGTGACCTACGGGACCGAGTCCCATGACGTGACCATCGCCGAGGGCGCGGCGACCGGCACGGCCACGCTGTCCACCGGCGACGTCGTGACGATCACCCCGGCGGCCGCGGCGACGATCACCCACGTGGCCGAAACCACGGTCGACAACGCCTTCACCTGGACGGTCACCAACGATGACCGCTACGTCAAGAACGACGACATCGTCGGCAAGCTGGCCGTCACGCCGGCCACGCTTACCGTCACCACCCAGGGCGCCAACA
>CAYOBD010000054.1:0-10648 GCA_964402005.1 uncultured Eggerthellaceae bacterium | reverse complement strand
GACAAGATAGGGCTGCGTTTCGTTAACGATTGCGGCATTGGCGGCGGCATGCTCGACCATGCGGTCTGGGCTGGCCGCTCCAATAATGATATTCAGGCTGAACGGTAGACCTGCATCATTAAGACGAAGAAGCTGCTCACGCGCAGTTGCAATATCGTATCCCTTGTTCATGAAGACAAGCACGTCGTCCATGCCTGACTCGATGCCGATGTTCCAGCCCATAAACCCAGCATTGGCAAGCATCTTGAGCTCTTCATCGGTCTTGGTCGCGATGTTCTGTATGCGTGCGTATCCAGAAATCTCACGGACATTGGGCAAAGATGCCTTGATCTTCGAGGCAACCTCAAGTAAGTGATCGGCGGGTAGGCAGAATGCATCCCCGTTTTCCAGAAACACCCGCTTGGCATCGGGTCTGATGCGTGCGGCTTCGGCGATGTCCTCTTCCACTTCGTTCCACGGTGAAACATCGAACCGCTCGCCTTGGTAGATGCTGCAAAAAGTGCAGGCATTATGGCTGCAGCCCTTAGTGATCTGCAGAAGCAGGGAATGCGCCTCGTAGGGTGGGCGGATGGTCGCTCCTGAGTAATGCATGGTGTTCCTCCCTGTTTTCGGAACATGTTACCCGAATCGCACGCAAGCCGAGTGCAAGTTTTTACTGAATATCTGGCGAGCTATGCAGAATCGCAGACCCTCGTAGCCAATCGGCGCCAAAATGCTCGACAGAAGAGACGACATGCCTCATAAAGGTCATATTTGCTGAAGATAATCGACTATACTGATAGTGTGATACAGGCGAGGGCAAAGGGGTTGCTATGTCCGAACAAGGCCAGAGTCCATTTCAGTTCCAACCTGGCGCGAACCAGGGTCAACCGTCGCCCTATCAGGCATATCAGCCTCAGCAAGGGCAAATAGGCCAGCAGGTAGGCGCGGTTCCCGCGATGCAGTCGCAGCAGTGGCAATACGCGCAGCAGCCAGGTCAACCTCCGTTGCAGGGAAACGCACCCTATGCGCAACCCGACGGGACGGGCTGGGATGCGAAACCGAAAAAGAAGCTCAACGTGCTGGCGCTCATCGCCTTGATTGTCGGCATTCTTGCTATTCCCGCCAGCATCACGGTATTCGGAGGCATCATATTGGGCGTTGTGGCTCTCGTCCTTGCGCTTCTTTCTCGTAGGCCGAAACTCCGCGGCATGGGAATCGCTGGTCTTGCATGCGGCGGCCTCGGCATCGTGCTTTCCATGGTCGTGCTCGCCGTTGGCATCGCATTCTTGAATACGGAGATCGGTGAATATACATATAACCGCGTTATGCAGAACTTCGTGGATACGCTCGGGCTCGGCGCTCCGCTCGTAGACGAAGCGCCCGGAACCGTCATAGCAGACGACGAGGATTGCAAGATCACGATCAAGGGCCTCGAGTTCGACGAGGAGGGAAACCTCAACGTCTATTTCGAGGCAACGAACCGCGTTGTGAAGGAAATAGACATCATGACCAAGACGGGGGAGGCTTGGCTTCTAAACAACGAGAAGGTCGAATGCATATGCTACTCGTGGGTCGATCCCGATCAGACGAAGACGGATTGCTTCACCATTCCGAAAGACTATCTGCCAAGCGATGACATCAGGAGCTATAAGAGCCTCAGGGGTACGCTGATCGTTAGCCTGAGCACTGGCTTCGACATGGAATACGAGATTCGTCTGTAGCGCTTTCGAAACCTCGTTATCTGCGATCTGGTAGGATTGTTCGAAAACAGAAGGGCGCCGGTTTTATCCGACGTCCTTCTAAATAATCTTTGAAGAGGCGATCTGCGGGAAAAGCGCGAAATATTCTGCCTAGTATATAAGATATAGATTAGGTAAAAAGTCAAGTATTCTGCATATTATATAGCCTAATCAAAGGGCGAAAGTTAATTCCATCCACCGAGCATTATATTGACCGTGAGGTATGCGGGTGCTAGCCTCATCTTATCCTCTAGAGGGGTTATGCAACCTAATAGGTGAGTCCCGGAGAACATGTCGTGTGCATGTGCAGCGGCATCCTGCGGGCCAAAGAACCTTGCACTTTCCCAATGAGAGGAGGATCCAAACCATGCAGCAGTACATCAATCCCCGGTTCGTATACCATGGCGAAGGAGCGCTCGACGCGCTGAAAGGCCTCAAGGGCAAGAAGGCTGTTATTTGCATCGGCGGAGGCTCGATTAAGAAGAGCGGTCACCTCGACACCATCGAGGCGAACCTCAAAGAGGCAGGTTTCGAGACCAAGCTTATCGAGGGCATCGAATCAGATCCATCCGTGGATACGGTCCTCGCAGGCGCTAAGGTGATGGAGGAGTTCGGCCCCGATTGGATCGTTGCCGTCGGAGGCGGCTCCCCGATTGATGCCGCAAAAGCGATGTGGGTGAAGTACGAGTATCCCGATATCACCTTCGAACAGATGTGTACACCGTTCGGCTTGCCCGAGATGCGCACGAAGGCTAAGTTCTGCGCTATTACGACAACGTCTGGAACGGGCACCGAGGTTACGGCTTTTGCGGTCATCACCGACTACGAGAAGGGCATCAAGTATCCCATGGCGGACTTTGAAATTACGCCCGATGTCGCTATCGTCGATCCGGCGCTGGTTGCGGGTCTTCCGCCGAAACTCGTCGCCTTCACCGGCATGGATGCGCTCACACATGCAATCGAGGCATATGTCTCCACTGCACGTAGCGCCTACACCGACGCAATGGCGCTCCATGCCATCAGGATGATTCAAGACAACCTCGTCGCTTCCTATGCGGGCGATCAAGTCGCACGCGCCGCTATGCACGATGCGCAGTGCATTGCCGGCATGGCGTTCTCCAGCGGACTTTTGGGTATCGTCCATTCGATGGCGCATAAGACTGGCGCGGCTTTCGAGGGCGGCCATATCATCCACGGCTGCGCAAACGCCATGTATCTGCCCAAGGTCATCAAATTCAATGCAGGCAATCGTGAATCGGCTGAGCGCTATGCGCAGATTTCGGATGCGATCGGCCTGTGCGGAAAGACCCGTGCGGACAAGGTCGAGGCACTAATCGAGTTCTGCCTCGCATTCAACAGGGAGATGAACATCCCGAATTGCATAAGCGAGTATGGCGAGGGTGGCAAGAAAGTGGCGGCCGGCGAAGGGTTCGTTGGCGTTGCCGAGTTCGAGTCCAAGCTGTCGGATATCGCTGCAAATGCTCTGCTCGACGCATGCACGCTTTCCAATCCGCGCGAGATCGGACAGGCGCAGATGGAACGCATGCTCAATGCTGTGTACTACAACGAGGAGATCTATTTCTAGAAGATCTGAGATGGTGAGCTTGCGTATAGCTGCAGTCGCGTGAATGCTCGCAGCGATAAGAGGGGGGCGCGGAATCGGTTCCGCGCCCCCCTTGCAGTCTCAGTTAAGAGCGAGGACTACTCGAAGTCCATCACGACGACGCCCTTGATAATCTCGCCTGCGGCGGATGCGGGGAACACATCGTTGATCTTGGAGAACGGGAACTTCGTGATCAGCTTGTCGTACGGGAACTTGCCTTGCTTGTAGTACTCGATGAGCTGCGGGATGAACTCCTTGGGATGAGTCCAGCCCATGCTCACGCCGTACAGTGTCTTCTGACCGAGATCCATCGGCAGGCTGAAGTTCTCAAGGTCGCAAGCGCCGGCTACGACGTCCTTGCCGCAGAAGCAAGTGGAATGCAGCATATCCATGACCATCTTCGGATGACCCGACGTATCGAGTGCGTTCTCGACGCCGAACGGGCAGATGGCGTGGATCGCGTCGACGATGCTGTCGACTTCCTTGCGGTTAATCGTATGTGTGGCGCCCAGTTCCTTGGCGAGCTCGAGGCTATCGGGGTTGCCGCCCACGGCGATGATAGTCTCGGCGCCGGCGATTTTGGCGGCCATGATGGCTGCCATGCCCACGGAGCCGCAGCCGAACACGGCGAAGCTCTGACCGGGCTTCTCCTGCATCTTCAGGCAATTCATTACGATGCCCGCACCCGTCTGCATGCCGCAGGCCAAAGGACCGGCGATCTCGAGGTCGAAATCGGGATCGATGACGGCAGCGGACTTCGCCTTGGCAACGCAGTGGCTCGCGAACGAACCCTGTGCGAAGAAGTCGCCGATCTCCTCGCCGTCGCGCGACAGGGGAGTGTAGCCGTCGGCCATGCGTCCGCCGAAGTTGACCATAGGCCACTTCTCGCATGCATAGAGACGATCCTCTTGGCAGGGCTTGCACTCACCGCAGGTGCCATACGTGATGACTACGTGGTCGCCGACCTTGATGTCGTCTACTGCAGAGCCGACGGCCTCGACGATTCCTGCGCCCTCATGCCCGAGCACGATGGGCATCGGTACGGGGAAGTGGGCTTGATGTGCATGCTCGTCGGTGCCGCACAGGCCAGAGGCTACGATCTTTACCAGGATCTCATCCTCGCGCGGATCGGCGAGATCGAGCTCTTCGACCTTGTAAGGGGCACCCGGGGCCTCGATGACTGCTGCTTTGATCTTCATGTGTTGCGCTCCTTTCTGTATGGCTTAGGGCCGGATGCGCTGTGCATCCGGCCCATAGTTCCCGAACTATTTCAGGTTGTAAGCGGCCATGTAGCCGGTGTAGGTCGCATGCTGGATGCGGCCGGCCTTCTCAGCGTCGCCGACAGCGATGATGTCGGGGAAGGCTGCCTTGATGTCCTCGGGGACGGCCACGCCGCGCGTACCGAGTGAGAGCACCAGGTAATCGAACTTGGCGGTTACCTTCTCGCCGGTGTCGGTCTTCTCGAAATCGGCTTCGCCATCGCGGATCTCGACGAGCTTATGGCAGGGGAACAGGCCCGCACCGGTCGGCATCAGACGGCCGAGCACGTCGATGAGATTCTGGAAGTGCATGCCCGGGCCGATGTTCTCGACCATCTCGTACACGTCGACATGGTTGCCCTTGTCGGCCAGGTACTCGGCGGTCTCGATGCCGGTCATGCCGGAGCCGACCACGCAGATGTTCTTGCCGTAGAACTGGACGGCGCCGGAAAGGACCTCGGGCGGCGTCACGACGCAGTCGAGATCGATGCCGGGGATGGAGCCGGGCTTCACCGGCAGGGCGCCTGCAGCCCAGATAACTGCGTAGGGCTCTTCGGCCTTCAGGTTTTCGACCGTCGCCGGGGTGTCCAGGCGAACCTCGATGCCATGCTTCTCCAGGAAGGTGCGCTGGAAGCCGATGAGCCAATCCAGCTTATCCTTCGCCGGGGGCTTGTTGGCGTACTGGACCTGGCCGCCAACCTCGGACTTGGCTTCGAAGATGATGGGCTTGAAGCCGCGCTCGTAAAGTGCATGTGCAGCTTCCATGCCGGCAGGGCCGGCGCCCACGACGACGACCTTGCGGCCTTCGCCGTCCTTCTTCAGCGGCTCGAGCTCGGCCTCGTGGCCGGAACGCGGGTTCACGGTGCAGGTGACGCCGTCGCCCATGAGGGTCTCCATGCAGTTCAGGCAGGAAACGCAGCGGCGGATCTCGTTAACGCGGCCTTCCTTGGCCTTCGTGGGCCAGTACGGGTCGGCGAGGAACTGACGAGCGGAGCCGATCATGTCGACATAGCCCTCCGCGATCAGCATATCGGCATATGCGGGGTCGCGGATGACGGAGCATGCGATGACGGGGATGCTCACGGCTTCTTTGACGGCCTTGGCGTTGGCGATCTTCCAACCCTGCTGATAGCCCACGGGCTCCCAGGCCATGTTCATGGTCTCGTAGGTGCCCGCGCTCACGTCCAGGGCGTCGATGCCGTACTTCTCGAGCTCCTTGCAGATGGCAACGCCCTCTTCGAGGGTGATGCCCACGTCGCCCGCTGGGGTCTCGCGCAGGTACTCGTCAACAGACAGGCGCAGGATGACGGTGTAGTCCGGAAGAACCGCACGGATGCCTTCCATGATTTCCTTGACGATGCGGCAGCGGTTCTCGAGGCTTCCGCCGTATTCATCCTCACGGTGATTGGTGTAAGGGCTCAGGAACTCGTTGAGCAGATAGCCATGTGCGCAATGCAGCTCGACGCCGTCAATGCCCGCCTTCTCGGCGCGAACCGTCGCGTCGACGAAGCACTGGATAAGGTATTTGATCTCCTCGACGGTCATTGCACGTGTAGGCGCATGGGTGAGGGCGGATTCCTGCCCGCTCGGGGACCAGGTAAGGCCGTCTTCCTCGGAGCCGGGGTCGCCCTGGCAGCCAGAGTGGTAGATCTCGACCATAACGGGAGCGCCCTCAGCATGGACGGCATCCGCGAGTTTCTTGAACTCGTCGATGGCAGCATCGGTGCCGATGTTGATCTGGCGCGGGTTGCCGCCGCCGCGCATGCCGGTCGGACCGCCGGGGAGGACAGAGGCGCATTCCGTCAGAATGAGGCCGACGCCTCCGCGGGCGCGCTCTGCGTAGTACGCACACTCCTGAGGAGTGCACTCGCCTTTGATATTCGAGTACGCGTTGCCCATAGGCTCGTTAACGATCCTGTTGGCAACTTCTACTTTGCCGATTTTGATCGGCGAGAACAGAGCATCATACATGGTAGCCCTCTCCCTTCTATCCGATTTATCCGAACTGTTTCATTCGGTCTGGCCAACTAAAACATAATACCATGTTGCGTAGAAAGGTCGCAGGCGCGAATGGCAGAAACGGCGAGTGCGCAATCGGATATTTGAAGCCCGATTCGATAGCAATTCATCGTATTTTTCAGAGATGCGCCAAGCGCGTAGGACTATGATGGATTTGAGCAAAACTGAATAGCAAACTGAAGCGAACAGCGATGCCAATGGATCGGTCTCGTTGCAGCTTTTTTGAAACAGCTCTGGTTTCTTGGAAGTGACGGACAAAAGTGCCGTAGGGATAGAAAGCGAAGGAGGTTTCATGAAGTCGAAGGTTTGCACTGTTGAAGAGGCAGTAGAGAAGTATGTGAAATCGGGTGATTTCATTGCTCTCGCCGGTTTCGGCGCCTCGACCCTGGCCATGGAGACGGTCATCTGCATCCGTGAGAAGTTCCTGGCCACCGGAGAGCCCAACAAGCTCGGCATCATGTCGGGGGGCGGTCAGCTCGGATTGGATTTCTTCGCAGAGGACGGTTTCCTCGAGAGGCTGATAGTCGGGCATTACGGCCCCAATCCCAAGATTGCGAAAATGGCAGGTGAAAACAAGTTCCTGACGTGGAACATTCCGCAGGGCCTGGTTGGCCACCTGCTGCGGGCAATCACCAATGGCGACAAGGGTCTTGTTACCAAATGCGGTCTTAACACGTACATGGATCCGCGCCTCGAGGGCGGACGCATGAACGACATCACAACCGAGAGCATCACCGAGCTCATTGATGTGTGCGGCGAAGAGTATCTGTACTACAAGGCTCCCAAGATCGACGTTGCCCTGTTGCGCGCAACGGCTGTCGATGAGTACGGCAACGTGTCGTTCTATGACGAGATGGTCACTTCGTATGCCAAGTACGCCGCGATGGCGGCAAAGGCATGCGGTGGAAAGGTGATCGTGGAGTGCCGCGATATCGTAGCAGGTGGATCGATGTCGGCACGTGATGTGGATTTGGCCGGAATCTTCGTCGATGCCGTCGTCCAGATCCAGGATACGACAGCGCATTACTTCATGACGCCGACTACCGTGTACAGCAAGGCGCTGACGGGCGCTATCAAGGTTCCTGTCGCAAAGAACGATCCCGTTCCGCTCAATCCGCGCAAACTCATCGGGCGTCGTGCCGCTATCGAGCTGCCGCCGGATGCCGTCGTGAACATCGGCATTGGCGTTCCCGAGATGGTGTCGGCGGTCGCCGAGGAGGAAGGCGTGCTCGATCAGATCACGCTAACGGTTGAGGCCGGTCTCATCGGAGGGTCCGCTGCCAAGGGCGAACCGTTCGGTACGCAGGTTAACCACGACTGCGTGAACGACGAACCCACGCAATTCGACTTCTATCATTCAGGGCTACTCGACATCTGCTTCCTCGGCCTTGCCCAGGTCGGTGCGAACGGCGATGTCAATGTTTCGAAATTCGGTCCCATACCGACCGGATGCGGCGGCTTTATCGACATCTCGCAGTACTGCGGAACGGTCGTGTATTGCGGCACGTTCACCGCGGGCGGCCTCAAGGAGCGCATCGAGGACGGCAAGCTGATCATCGATCAGGAAGGGCGCAATAAGAAATTCGTCAATGAGGTCATGCAGGTTTCGTTCTCGGCTAAACAGGCTATCGCGGACGGGGTGAAGGTGCTCTATATAACCGAGCGCGCTGTGTTCGAGCTGACGCCCGAAGGCGTTGAGCTCATCGAGGTCGCTCCTGGTGTCGATTTGCAGAAGGACATCCTTGATCTGATGGACTTCGAGCCAATCATGAAGGATGTCAAACCGATGGATGCGAAGCTGTTCGACCCCGCGCTCATGGGATTGAAAGAAATCATCGAAGCGAAGTAACCCAATGGGACATCCCTGTGGCAGGGGTGTCCCAAATGAAAGAGCCCTGCATCTGGGGTGTTGCATACGTAACAGTCCAGATGCAGGGGCGTCCCACCGTAAAACAGTGTTAGGAGATCACCATGCAAACACCTGAGTTTCGCAAGCTTGAATTTGAAATGACCGAAGACGGCATCTGCATTTTGACATTCAACATCCCCGAGAAGCTGAACGCGCTGAACGCTGACTGCCATGAGGATCTGCATACGTTCGTGGATTTCCTCGAGAGCGAGCCTGCTGCGCGCGTCGGCATCGTTACCGGTGCCGGACCCAAGTCGTTCACATCTGGAAACGACGTATCGGGCTTCGACAATAGCGTTGGCAATAAATGGTTCCCGCCGAATCGCCTGAAGGAAGCCATCGACCGTTTCGAGACGTGCCCGAAGCCGATTATCGCTGCCATCAACGGCTATTGCATCGGCGGCGGCGTGGAGATGGCCGCCGGCTGCGATCTTCGCATTTGCTCCGATAACGCGTGGTTCCGCATGCCCGAAGTGGGCCTCGGCATCATCCCGGGCGCCGGCGGCATCCAGCGTTTGGCACGCATTTGCGGCGAAGCCCTGGCCAAGGAAATGGTCCTGACCGCACGCAAGCTCAAGGCGCAGGAAGCTTATGAGCGCGGCTTCGTCATGAAGGTCGTTCCGCAAGAAGAGCTGATGGACGCTGCTCTCGAAGTTGCCCGCATGATCGTCGCGCAAGCGCCGCTTGCTGTATCGTTGGCCAAGCTGTCATGCCATATCGCACTCGATACGCCCAAGGAAGCCGCCTATGCGCTCGAGCTTTGGGGCCAGGCTGTACTCATCAACACCGATGATGCCGCTGAGGGTCCGAAGGCCTTCATGGAGAAGCGCAAGCCTGTTTTCACCGGCCAATAGGCACAACGCGATTAGGGATGCGTAAGCCAAGGTTCGGCTATGAAAGCGATAACTGCGCAACAAGCTGCACAACTCATTGAAGATGGGGCGACCATCGGCGTGGGTGGAATGGGACTTTCCGGTTGGGCGGAGGAGATAGCGGCCGCCATCGAGGAGTCGTTCCTGTCGACGGGCCACCCCCGATCCCTCAAGCTGAAGCAGGGGAGCTTCATCGGCGATGGTGCCGATCGTGGTGTGGTGCACTTTGCCCACAGAGGCCTGCTCTCAAGCTGGACCGTGGGCATCGTTGGGTTCGATACACCGCTTTCACAGCTCATTGCAGAAGGCGCCCTGGAATGCCATTGCCTGCCGCAGGGGGTCATAATCAATCTGTGGCGTGAAATTGCAGCGGGGCGCCCCGGGCTCATCACGAAGGTCGGTTTGGGGACATTCGTCGACCCGGAGGTCGAAGGCGGATGCATGGGAAACTACTGCAGCGAGCAGCTAGTCGAATCTATTGAGCTGCATGGCGAACGCTATTTGCTGTACCGATCGTTCCCTGTCGATGTAGCCATTATTCGTGGGACCTATGCTGATGCGGATGGCAACATATCGTTTTGGCATGAATCCGTCATGAACGAAGGGTTGGCGTTGGCTGCGGCGGCGAAAGCGAGCAACGGAATCGTTATCGTGCAAGTCGAACGTATCATAGAGCGCGGCTCGATTAGACCGAGTGGCGTGCGCATTCCCGGCATCCTCGTCGATTACGTGGTGGAAGCAACTGATGAGCGCGCCTCCTGGCAGACGGAAGGCTCTTTCTACAATGAAGCGTTCTGCGAGCGCAGCAATAACGAGAAGGTGGAATTCCCCAAAGTGCCGCTGGATGTTCGCAAGCTCATTGCACGGCGCGCTGCATGCGAATTGCGCCGCGGAGATTTGGTCAACGTGGGGGTCGGTATTCCGGCTGCAATCGCGCTCGTATGCGCTGAGGAAGGCGTTGTCGATGCGATCACTTTCACATCTGAAGCGGGCTCAATCGGAGGAGCGCCAGCGCCGAAGCCCAATTTCGGAAGCGCTTTCTATCCTCAGGCGCTTATCGATGCCGGTTCGATGTTCGACATGATCGACGGCGGCATCATCGATATAACGTTTTTGGGCATTGCGCAAGTCGATGCCGCAGGAAACGTCGACGTCAGCAAATTCGCGCATAGGGTGAACGGGCCAGGAGGTCTGATCAACCTTGCCGGTTCATGCGGACGCGTCGTGTTCTGCGGGACGTTCTCGGCGGGTGCTCGCGAGGAAGT
>CAYOBD010000053.1:0-10665 GCA_964402005.1 uncultured Eggerthellaceae bacterium | reverse complement strand
GCCATGCCATCCACCTTTTATGTCCCGTTCAGCATGTCGAGTAAGTAGCTCTTATTATAAACGAAGCCCCAGTCTTTGAAACTGGGGCTTCGTCTTAGGAAACTCTATTCACCAAGCGCGAAACGAACGAAGTCCACGACCTTGATCGAGCCGCCGAGCTGCTTGGCGACTTTATCCGTGTACTGCTGGACCGTCATGTCGCCGTCCTTGACGAACGCCTGCTCGGTGAGGCAGTTCTCGGCGTAGTACTTCTCCAGACGGCCAGTGGCGATCTTCTCCTGGATGTTCTCAGGCTTGCCAGAGGAAGCGGCCTGAGCCTTGTAGATCTCCATCTCCTTGGCGACAACCTCGGCCGGCACAGCATCACGGTTCGGGGCAACCGGAGACATAGCGGCAACCTGCATCGCCACATCGCGGCCGTACGCTACGAACTCGGGAGCAACAGGATCGATGCCCTCGACGTCGAAGACCATGAGCACGCCGATCTTGCCACCCATGTGGATGTAGGAGCAGACGGCGCCACCCTCGACGTAAGCCGCTTTGGACAGCTGGGTGTTCTCGCCCATCACATGCACGCAGTCGGTGATTATGGCATCCACATCTGCGTCGGCCTTCAGGCCCTCTGCATCGGCGTATTTCTTCTCGAGCTCAATGCGCGCAACCTGATCGGCATAGCCCTTGAACTTTTCGTTCATGCTTACGAAGTCGGTCTCGCAGTTCAGCTGGATGACGGCACCGGACTTTCCGTCCTCGGCGACGAGCGCCATAACGGTACCTTCGTTCGTTGCACGGCCGGCCTTCTTGGCGACCTTGGCGACGCCCCACTCGCGCAGCAGGTCGACAGCCTTGTCCATATCGGCGTCGGCCTCGGTCAGCGCCTTCTTGCACTCCATCATACCTGCGCCGGTCATCTCGCGCAGTTCCTTAACCATGCTTGCAGTGATTGCCATTTCAATCATCCTTTCGTTCGTGGGATTTCTCTATTCAGCGGCAGGAGCCTCAGCGGCCGGAGCGGCCTCGGGCTCGACTGCAGGAGCGGCAGCCTCGGGGGCAGCCTCGGCCTCGCCGGCCATCTCCTCAGCGGTCACCGGCACACCGATGCCTGCAATTGCAGCGTCGGCGATGAAGTCGGCCATCAGCTTCACCGAACGGATGGCATCATCGTTGGCAGGAATGCCGTAATCGACGTCATCGGGGTCGCAGTTGGTGTCAAGGGTGCCAACCACGGGAATGCCAAGGCGCTTGGCTTCTTTGATCGCGATCTCCTCGCGCGTGGTATCGATCACGAAGATGGCGTCGGGCACACGGCGCATATTGCGGATGCCGTTCAGGTTAGCCTGCAGCTTGCCCAGCTCCTTGCGAAGCTTGATCTGCTCCTTCTTGGGCAGCACCGCCATGCGGCCATCGGCCTCCATAGCCTCAAGCTCCTCCATGCGCGTCACGCGGGAGCGGATGGTGACGAAGTTGGTCATCATGCCGCCCAGCCAGCGGGCGTTAACATAAGGCATGCCGCACTTGTTAGCTGCCTCGGATACGGCTTCCTGAGCCTGCTTCTTCGTACCGACGAACAGAATGGTGCCGCCATTTTTGGTCAGCTCGGACACGAACGTGTAGGCCGCATCCAGACCGAAGAGCGTTTCCTTGAGGTCGATGATGTAGATGTCGCCGCGGCTACCGAAGATGTACGGTGCCATCTTGGGGTTCCAACGGCGGGTTTGATGCCCGAAATGGGCGCCTGCTTCGAGCAGCGTTTGAATACTGACTTTCGCCATATCCATCTCCTATTCGTTAGCCCTCTGCCTGGGGTCATCCCCTTCCCCGCAGCCTTTTCCGGTGGCCACTCGCGGTTCCAAGTCGCTCAGGCATGTGTGATTAGAAACGCCGCTCATTGTAGCGCATATGCCCAGCCTGCGCGGAAAATCCACGTATACCCGATATACATATGCCGAAAGCAGCGAATGCTGCTCTTATCTGCCTGTATTGCAGAGTTCCGAATCGATTGTCCTATCGAGCACTGCCCGCCCTGCTCTTGCGCCAGCACAGGAAACCTGCAAGGGTTATCAATACGGCACAACCGATAGACAGATAGGCGCCGAATGCGAAACCCCAACCTGCATTCGAGGTCTCTATCATGCTCTTCGCCGTCCAAAGGATCATGATGATGCCCGAGAACAGCACGTTTGCCCCAGAGTGACTGAGGAGATCATATACCGTCGCAAATCCTAAAGCGATAGTTATGATCACAACAAGCACGCCGTTGTTTGCAACGGAAACGTTGCTGATGGGCTGCCCCATCACTGTTTGGAACGGAAGCCACAGCATAGCGACAACCCACACGATAGTCGCAAGCAAGCCGACTTTCATCGCAACGCCCACCGCACCGTCCGCACTCGACAGGAAGGATTTCGCCTGCTTTTGGAATGGTCCTTCTCCAGGTTCACCGAAACCCTGCTGCATAGGCTGCTGGCTCGGCTCATAACCCTGGTCCTGTGGTGGAGCCTGATACGGGTACGGATTGCCGTACTGCGCCTGCCCGCCATATGGAATCTGGTTCGCATAGGGCGATTGGTCTCCATACGGGTTTTGGTTCCCATACGGAGCTTGTCCGCAGTACGGCGCCTGGTTCCCATATGGAGCTTGCACGCCGTATGGGTTCATGCTCGCGGAGACAGCTTGGTTCGCATCCTGATCAAGATATGGATTCTCGGCCACTGGGGGCTTGCCAGCCTCAGCCATGGCCCCTGCAGATTCGTCCTCAAACACGGCACCGCATGATGCGCAGAGCTTCTCGCCGTCAGGTATCTGGCTTCCGCAATTCGGGCAAAACATGCTCGGCTCCTTCACATTCGCCTTGTCGCTTTCCCATCCATACGATGCCTACATCATATCCCACTATCCGCTCTGGCCCTTATGCTTGCGTTACAATACCTGCATGAATTTCCGCACTATTGAATATGAGAAATCCTTCGGAACGTCAGCCCAGCTGCCGCCATCGACGCTACCTGAAGTGGCATTTGCCGGCCGTTCGAACGTCGGTAAATCATCGCTTCTGAACAAGCTTGTCGGCCGCAAAGCGCTTGCGCGCGTATCGCAGAAGCCAGGCAAAACATCGACAATCAACTTCTTTTCCACGTCCGAAGTACGACTGGTCGATCTACCGGGTTACGGTTACGCGAAGGTGTCGAAGAGCGAGCGAGCCCGCTGGGCAGAACTGATCGAGGGCTATTTCAATCAGGAACGCAACTTCGCTCTTATCTGCTCGCTCATCGACATCCGCCATGCGGCGAGCAATTTAGACGAGAACATGGTTCGCTTCCTTCTGGAAGCCGAGCTTCCTTTCCTTATTGTGCTCACCAAAGGCGACAAGCTCTCGCACAGCAAATGCCAGCAGCAGAAAGCCGCCATCAAACGTCAGCTCGAGCTCCCCAACGACGTGCCGATGGTCGTCACGTCCGCCGAGAAAGGCACGGGCATCGACGAACTGCGCCGCCTCATCGGCGAATCAGTCGAGTGGTCGAAATCACTCTAGCCCTGCCCCGTCCGCTACGGCGGGAAGGCGGAGCGAGGTTAAGCAAAAATCGTCTAAGAGACCGAGGCTCGTGCGGTTGTTGGCCCGAGCGGAGCCTTCCCGCCGTAGCAAGCGAGTTAACGGATTTGCATGAAATCGTTATTGCTCAAAACCGGAATCATCGATTAGAGAATCGCCATCGGCGGCCGCAGTTGCAAGCGCATCGCAGCGTTCATTTTCGGCATGGCCCGCATGACCGCGCACCCAATGGTAGGTCACTTGATGCGGTTCAACGGCAGAAAGCAAGCGCTGCCAAAGGTCAACGTTTTTCACAGGCTGCTTGTTCGCGTTTTTCCATCCCCGCTTCAGCCAACCTTCTATCCAGCCATCAGTAAAGGCCTTGACCACATATTGAGAATCGGAATAGAAATCAACTTCGCAGGGCCGCTTGAGAGCTTCGAACCCCGCAATGGCGCCCATCAGCTCCATGCGGTTGTTCGTTGTCGTGCAATATCCTTGCGACAGCTCTTTTTCGTGGATGGAGCCAGCCCGGTCGACATAGCGCAAGACCGTCCCGTAGCCCCCAGGACCCGGATTGCCCCTCGATGATCCGTCGCTGTAGATTTCGACTTTCATCGTTATCCTGGATACCGAACGATCTTCATACCGGATTGAACCGGCCCGATGATGACGCCGATGCCGTAATCGGCCGCGTGGATCATCTGGCCACCGCCGATGTAGACACCCGTGTGCGTCCAGTTAACGGCGATGTCGCCAGGCTGCGGATCGGATACGGTCGGCCAATCCATGAAGGTATACGTCGTGCCTAAACGGATATGCTGGCCCGAAAGGCAATAGCTGACCAAGCCAGAGCAGTCGTAGCCGTATGGCCCGACGCCACCCCATACGTACGGCGCGCCCAGACAGGACTGCGCACGGCTTACCGTATCGCTGCCGCCCTCATATGCCTCACCCGAAACGACTACCTGATCGTCGTCGAAGCTGTACGTTCCGCTCGAGTAGCTGGCGGATGCGCCCCCTTCACTCTGAGCGAGAGCGGCCGCCTCGGCAGCTGCCGCATCGGCAGCAGCCTGTTCCATGACCGCACGTGCACGCGCTTCCTCTGCGCGCGTCTGGGCGGCGCGCTGCTCGTAGAGCAGCTCCTGTGCCTCAGCGCTCAAACTATTGTAAATGGCATCCATCTCCGCGACAGTTGCCTCAGCTTCAACCTTGGCAGCCTCAGCTTCCTCGGCGTGCTTCTGCGCGGCAACCTCTTCCTCGGCTAGGATCTTCTCCTGCTCTTCCATCTCCGCCTTCAAGACACGCTGGCGGTCTACCATCTCCGCATCCAATTCGTTCAAACGATTCAGCAGATCCCAGTTGGTTGCGAATTCCTCGAAGGTTGCCGCCCCGAGCAATGTCTCCATGTACGAAGTCGATCCGTTGCGATACATCTGACGCGCGCGGTTACCCAGTTTCTCCTGCAAATCGGCAAGCTCCGCTTTTATCTCGGCAAGACGTTTCTCGGCCGCATCATGCGCAGCTTCCGCCGCAGCCTGCGCTTCCATCGCTTGGCCATATTCGGCGGACAGACGGTCGAGCGTCTCTTGCATGGCATTCAGCTGGGCAAGCGCCTCTTCCGCCTCGGCCTGCTTTGCAGCTGCTGAGGTGCTCAGTGCCGCAGCCTGCGCGTCGGCATCGGCAGCTTCGGCTTCAGCCTCGTCGGCAGCTGCCTGGGCTTCGGCTTGCTCGGCGTATTTGTCGGATGAGGTCGGATCGGCGAATGCAGCAGCAGGAACCGCCAATGCCGACACCAGGGCAACACCTGCGCATACACCGACGAAACTATGCATCGGTTTTCGCGCCAGGATATGCAAAAATCTGCGGGACATTGTCCAACCTCCGTTTATGCTGCGTTTTCTTACGTTGAACGTACTACACAAAACTCAAATTAATCTGAAATCCGCAAGACCGACTCACAAGCACCATCGAGCAGCCACATTCTGTTCGATTGCGTATCCGCAGGTATATCGCATCTAGGCACACGCTTTGATGTGCGCTTTCCCTGCATTTCAAATGCCGGACTATCGGCTTTGCGGACCGTGGTGCCTGCGGCCTACTGCCTAACGTAGATCATGCCATCCTGCACGTCGCCAACTACGACGCCAGTGCCATAATCAGCCGCATGTATCATCTGACCGTTGCCGATATAGATGCCGGTGTGCTGTGACGAATCGTTGTGGATGACGCACACATCGCCCGGCTGCGGATCGCTCACTTGATTCCAAGACGAGAACGTCGCCGTAGTACCCAGACGAGTATTTTGGCCCGTCAGGGCATAGCTCACAAGGCCCGAGCAGTCAAAGCCGCCCGAAGATCCGCCAACGCCACCCCACACGTAGCTCGATCCGAGCATCGCGTATGCACGGTCGACGACCGCATTTCCGGTAGCGGCGCTGTACTCGCTCGCAGATGCATACGTCTGACCTGTTTGCGCATCAGTGACAGTGCCGTCGTCGTTCACATACCCGCCCGAATAGGACTGGGCTGCAGCTTGCGCTTGCGCCGCTGCTGCCGCTGCGGCGGCAGCCTGCTCCTGCATGTACAGCTCCTGCGCCTCGGCGCTCAGGCTGTTGTAGGTTTCCTCCATCTGCGCTATCAGCTCTTCAGCTTCAGCATAGGCAGTCGCCGCCTCTTGGGACTTCTTAGAAGCCACATCGGCCAGACGGCCGTATTCCGTCTTTTCTGCCTCCGCTTGAGCGCGCAGCTCCTTCGCACGGATTGTCAGATTCGCATCGCTTGTGTTCATACGGTTCAAGAAATCCCAATTCGTCGTGAATTCCTCGAAGGAAGCCGACCCGAGGAGCAGGTCGAGTTCTGTCGCCGAACCATTGCGATACATTTCACGTGCACGTTCGTTTAAACGCGATTGCACTTCTGCAATCTCGCCCGTAAGCTCATCGATGCGCGCCTGCGACGCTTCCTGGCACTCGACTGCCGTCTGATACTCCGCAAGCGCCTGGAAATACTGCGCCGAAATTTCATCGAGCGTCTGCTGCATCGCTTCAATTTGCGCCAAGACTTCCTGTGCCTCTGCTTGCAACTCAGAAGAAGTGACGGCATATGCTTGGCTGGGTGTCGTTCCGAGCGCCAATACAACGGATACTGCCGCTGCTGCAATCGCCCCAGCAATCACGCTTGGGCGCAGCGCGCTCGCTGCTCGCGAATAGCACTTCATACGAAATCCTTTCGTCTCCTGCGCTTTACGCTGACATAAGGATACCATCAAAAACCAGGCCAACCTGCCATTTCATCCTTCAGACAGCATGCGTATCATCTAGATTGCTTGCTTTGACCTCGCATTATGCTGCTTTCGTCAAAAAAAGGTGACGGGTCTGCAAACAGTGAATCAACGATTCTCATATTCCCAGCTCAAACGCTTCCACATGCACCCTGCTGCTCCATAGGGCAGCATCCACGCGGTGCAACCGCGCATCACGCCTGCGTTGGATGGGCTTTGAAGAAATCGTAGCGAGATGGCAGCTCCGCCACCGCGTGATCGCTTCCACCGTCATCGTCAATTTCGGCCAACGTACTGAAATCATGATCCCAGCTGAAAAACCTCGTCGGGTCGAAGCAAAGCTTCTCGCAGATATCCTCGCACCCGCGCGGTACGATCGGATGCATGATCAAAGTGCCGACCCAAAGCAGGTAAGCTGCATCGGTGAGCACCTGGCGCCGCGCCGCATCGTCACCGGTCGACTCCGCTGCCGAAATGCCGTCCGCCCATCGCTTGTTCGCATCGCGCAGGAAGCGATCAGCCACAGCCATAACCGTATGCAACTCAGTGCGTTTCATAGCCGCATCGACATCGCTGAGGGCAGCCCATGCCAGCGACACAACTGCCGGTGCGGGATCATCCAACGGCACCGTGCAATCAAAGTTCTTCTTCGCCTCATACAAAACACTGCGCCCGAGGCGGTTGAACACGCCCGTGAGAAGCTTCGATTCTTTCAACGCAGGATCCGCGACACGAGTGTCCTCGCGCACGGCAGGATCCGGATTGAATGCCTTGGGCGAAAAGCCGACCGACTTCTGCCCCAATCCGAGCGACAGGAAATGTGCACGCAGCTGGTCAGCCGTATAGTGCTCGAGCAGCTGGTCAGCCGTAGGCGGTTTCACCGCTCCCGACGAAGATGCCTTCTTCGTGCCATACAGCACATGATGGTTCGCAACGAGGCGCGTCTGACGCAACTTGGAGGTCGATTCCACCGACATGATGTCTCCTGGTTCAAGCGCCTCCCAAAGCGCCGGCTGAACGACCCCGTAGAAGTACAGGTTGTCCTGGCCGATGAATTGGTACACCTCTGAAGCCCGCGCATCTGCGCCGTCTCGTTGCTCGTACCAGAAGCGTCGCCAGTCGTCTTCGCCCAAACCACGCTCTTCGCCTGCCGCCATCGTGAAAGAGATTGGAGCCCACAGGCTCTCGGGCCAGCACCATACGGTAAGACCTTTGACCCCTTCGAGCTCGGGCGCCTTCACACCCCATTCGATGTTGCCCGTGATGCGGAACGGAACGAGCGCTTTTCCCGCACGGAATCGCACGCCCGCGCGCCTCAGCGCATCGCGTGCGGCATCGCGCTCGTCGATCGTTGTAAATTCTACTTCGAAGCTGGCTTTGCCCTTTTCGGGTTCGCGCACCGAATGCGCAGGCAACGATGCTGCTACTGCCTCGAACGCCTCGCGCTCGTCGTTTTTGACGTAGATGATGGGTGCACCTAAGAACTCGGCGCACGTCTGCGACACGATGGCGCGTATATCGGGATCGGCTTCGAGGGCATCCACATGCGATTTCAGAAAATCCCGAAACGCCGGCAAATCGAAATACCAGTTCTCTACAGGGCGCATCTCAGGCACCGTATCTGTAACCGTAGAGCGCGGCGCTATCAGCTCTTCAGGAGCGTAGCTGTGACCGAGGTCGCACTCGTCTGCATAGCCATGTTCGGATTTGCAACCCTGGACTGGGCAGCGCCCTACGACCTGGCGGCCGTTCAGATAGATGCCGGCCTGGGCATCGTAGAACTGGAGCGTAGAGCGGCGTTTCAGCCATCCGTGGTCATACAGCCTCGTAATGAATTCCTCGGACATGCGCTGCTGGCATTCGCCCGCATGCCCTATGCCCGAACCTTCGTAGATGGTCAGGCTGATATCGTAGGCGTCGAGCGTAGCTTTCTGCGCATCGTGGTTGCGCTGCACATATTCGGCGATGCTGCCCTCGAACGATCCGGCTTCGACCGCTTTTCGATAGCCTTCGTCAATCGGCGAACCAAAGCAATCGGTGCCGCTGATGAAGCGAACGTTGTCAGCGCCGATGCGATCGCGCAGGAAACGCGCATAGCAGTCTGCGGGCACGAAGACGCCCGCAATATGGCCGAAGTGCAGCGGCTTGTTTCCATAAGGCATTCCCGCCGTAACGACCGCCCTCTCGGGCCACTCTTGCCGAATCAGCTGATCGGACATGCACCCTCTCATTCCGCCGCCATTGCCGGCGGCATTGTCTTATCTCAAAATGCTCACTGATTGGTACACCCCTGTAACAGGACTGTACCAAAACCAGGTGCTCTTACCGTTTTTACCTGATATGCGCTCCAGCGCCATCCAAGCCCAGCGCATCGACGAGATCCTGGTTATTCGACCTGCTCGAACCAAGCAGGTAGTAGAGACTGCTCAGATCATAGCTGTAATCAAAGTCGATGTTCACGGTCGAATAAGACCCGGTAATGCCGCCGAGCTCCGCTGCCTTGTCTATTGCATCCTCGCGCGTGCCCACTTCATCAGCAAGCCCGTTCTGCACTGAGGTGATTCCCGTGAAGGGCATACCGGTCGCCAACGCTCGCACATCCTCCACATCCATGCCGCGCCCTTCTGCTACGGTCTGGATGAAGGTATCGTTAATCTGGGTGATCATCTCCTGATAATAGGCGCGCTCCTCATCCGTAAGAGCACGATACCCGTATGATGAATCCTTGCTTTCCGATGACGTGATGGTCTCCATGTTCACGCCGAGCATCTCAAACAAGCCCGACAGATCCATGAGTTCCATGGCCGTACCGATGGCGCCGATCTCGGTCGA
The DNA here is from genome assembly GCA_964402005.1 of uncultured Eggerthellaceae bacterium. GTDB lineage: Bacteria > Actinomycetota > Coriobacteriia > Coriobacteriales > Eggerthellaceae > CAYOBD01. Next base: position 1,024 of record CAYOBD010000053.1, on the reverse strand, counting down.
TTTTGCAACGTATATGTAATCTGCCTGCGACGAAATCTCGTAAGCAGCACTCGCATTGATCGACGCACTTGACACTACGATGGGCTTAGAGAACTGCTTTACGTATTCGGCCATCTCCTCGCCTGCAGTCGCCGTGCCTCCGCCCGAATTCACACGCAGGACGACTGCCTTGATATGGGAATTATCCTCAGCCTTGTCGAGAAGCTCCTTGAGCCCTTCGGGGCTGCAAGCAGAATTATCGTACTGAATCGTCCCATCGATATATATGACTCCCACCGCATCTTCCGTCAGGGCATCCAGCGACGACTCATATGAACCGTGGAATGTCCCCATAGCCGACGAGCATGAATTAATCGAGTACACGATGATGCCTGCCAGTGCAAGCACTATGACGATGGCTACGATCCATGCATGCGACTTCGGCGCAGGCGTGTCGGCTGTGCCATATGCAGGCTGGGGTCCCGCATAGGGCGGCTGCATCGCATTATGGTATGGCGTTTCGCCAGACGTCGCCGGACGTGCTGCAGCAGGGGTATGCGGAATCTGCTGCGCAGAGGCCGGAGGAACGTTCGCTGAGGGCTCTGCGATTGGCGGCTCGACTTGCTGGGCCGGCGGCTGGTATGACATTCCAGCTGGCACGTTCCCCTGTTGAGATGCGGCGTTTTCGTCGAATGAATGCTGCCAATAGTTATCGTCGTTCGCCATATCAGAACTCCAACGTCTCGCTCTTGCTGTGCTGCGCTTTGCGCGCCGTCCTCATAAGGAACTCTGTATTGTTCTCGGTCTGCTTGATGGATTTAATGAGCATGTCCATCGCACGCTCGGTGTTGTTCATATTCGCCAAGAGGCGCCTGACCGCCCAGATGAGCGGGGCGAGCTGGGTATCGAGCAGCAGCTCCTCCTTGCGCGTACCGCTTGCCACCGGATCGATAGCCGGGAATATGCGACGGTCTGCCAGATTGCGGTCGAGCCGCAGCTCCATATTGCCCGGGCCCTTGAACTCCTCGAAGATGACCTCGTCCAT
>CAYOBD010000052.1:0-10728 GCA_964402005.1 uncultured Eggerthellaceae bacterium | reverse complement strand
AGGGCAAGCCCTTCCCGCGCGCTTTTGCGCTTTCGCGTTTTCGCCTGCTATGCGTCCTCGGGGAACAGCTCCGAGTCCTTGGGATGGTGATACAGCAGACCGGCCTTGTTGCCGCCATCGACGATCAAATCGACGCCGGTGCAGAAACGGCACTCGTCGCTGGCCAGGAACACGTACGCGTTGGCGATCTCGGTCGTATTGCCCGGACGGGCCATCGGGATGTAAGGAACCTGCAGCTGCTCCATCGGGCCGCCCGGCTCGGACAGCTCGGTGGTAATCAGGCCTGGCATTATGGTGTTCGAGCGGATGTTGTATTTGCCATAGCCCATGCAGATGGCCTTCGACAGACGGCAAACAGCAGCCTTTGCGCCCGAATAGGCACTGCCCTGCGGCACGCCCTCGATGGCAGCGGTGGACAGCGTAAACAGGATATCGCCCTTCTTCTGCTCCATCATGTAGGGCAGCACGAGCTTGGACAGATACCAGCTCGAACGTGCGAACAGGTTGAACGTCCACTCGAAGTCATGCGCAAGGTCCATCTCGTGAATATTGAAGAAGTTGCCTGTACCTGCGTTGTTGATCAGAACGTCGATGCGGCCATACGCGTCGATGGTCTTCTGGACTAGGTTCTCCATGTCCTCAAGCTTCAGAATGTCGGTCTTGACAAAGAAGCCCTCGCCGCCCGCAGCGCGAATCTCCTCGAATACGGCCTCGCCCTTGTCCTCGCGGCGCGCGCCGCCGACAACCTTGGCGCCCTCGCGGGCAAACACGCGCGCGGTCTCCGCACCCATGCCCGAAGACGTACCGGTGATGATGCAAACCTTACCTTCCAAACGCCCTGCCATGTGTTTCTCCTTTCTGTACATCTAACATGAACCTGCTCGCGTGGTACGCCCCTGTAACAGGGATGTACCACGATTGTCCGCAGTTGCGGCAAGCATGGTACCCATGTGGTACACCCCTGTAACAGGGGTGTACCACGCCATCTGTTACAGCCAATAAGTCTGGTTGAACGCGTCGTGGTTGGCCCAGTAGATATTGCGGGCCTCATTCGCGTCACCAACGACGACGGTGTCGGGCACGATGTAGCGCAGTTCCTCAACAGCCGCCGCATTCGGCTTCATACCGAACGACGTAACCACGGTGTCGCACTCGACCTTCTGCTTCTCGCCGTCCTTCTCGTATTCGACCCAGCCTTCGCCGATTGCACAGATCTTCGCCTCGTCGATGACCTGGATGTTCAAATTCTTGATCCAATCCTTCAACGCGCCGCTGTTCTCGAAGGGCAGCTCGCTGAGCAGAGCCGCGCGCGGCAGCATGTCGATGAGCGTGACTTCGCACTCAAGTTCGTGCGCCAGATCAATGCCCGCCTCAGTCGCCGACGTGCCGGCGCCGCAGAAGACGACGCGCTTTCCGATTTCGGCCTGGCGCAGGTCGGCCTGCGACACATCGATGACGTTGGGACCATCGATGCCCGGAATCGGAGGCTTGATATGGTCGGCGCCGATGGCGATGACCACAGCATCGGGCTTAACCTCGCGGATAAGCTCGGGCGTCACCTTCGTACCAAGATGGATCGTCGCGCCGCATTCCTCGGTCTCGCGGATATCCCATGCCATATAGCGGCGATGGTAATCCTTGCACCACATGGCGCTTGCTTCAGCCAAACGGCCACCCAGCTTGTCGGAAGCCTCGTAAAGGTCCACGGTGTGACCGCGCTGCATTGCGATCTGGGCAGCCTGCATACCAGCAGGACCGCCACCGACGACCATGATGTGCTTGGGATCTTCAGCGGGCCAAATATGCTCGAACTGCATCTCGCGACCGCGCGTGGGGCTTACGGAGCAGCGCAGAGGCTCGGCCTTGCCGGGAGTCGTGCAGCAGATGTTGCAGTGCAAGCACGGCTTGATGCGATCGGCCTGGCCGCGCCACGCCTTCTTCGGCAGCTCCATGTCGGCGACGATGTTGCGCGCCATGGCGACGATGTCGGCCTTGCCCTCGGCCAGGATCTGCTCGGCTGCGTACACATCGGGGATGTTGCCGACGGCCGTGACGGGGATGTCCAGCTGCGAGCGGATGTAGGCGGTGCGCTCCACGTTGATGTTGCGCGGCACGGGATAGGCCGGCATCATGAACTGGACGTAGTCGAAGTCGCAGATCAGACCGCCCGACAGGTTGACCAAGTTGATGTAGGCTTGCGCCTCTTTCAGGAACGCTGCCACGTCTTTGATCTCGGGCGAACCGGGCTTGTACTCCCATGAGCTGATGCGATACTCGATGCCCATATCGGGGCCGATCTCATCGCGTACGGCCTCGAGCAGCTCGAGTTGGAAGCGCATGCGATTCTCGAGCGATCCGCCGTACTCGTCCTTGCGTTTGTTGAAGATGGGGTTCAGGAACGACGACACCAGGTTGCCATGCGCACCATGGATCATGACCATGTCGAATCCGGCTGCCTTCAGACGGCGCGCCGCATGACGGAAGTCGGAGATGACCTTCTGCATCTCTTCCTTCGTTATGGCATGCCACGGCCGCGAATCATTCAGGTCATCGGACAGCGAGCACACCCAGGCAGCCTTGCCGTTGAGCGCCAACGGATTGGCGATACGGCCTGCGTGGATAAGCTCAGCCGAAATCTTCGCGCCGTAGATGTGGGCTTCTTTCGCCAGGTTCGTCAGACCCGGTACGTCCGTATCGCGCACCACCGACAGGCATCCGAAGAAATCGCGCCCCTCCTCGTGGTTGACCGGCGACGAACCGATGGTGAGCAGGCCGACGCCGCTGCGCGCCTCAGCACCGATCCAGGCAACCAGCCCGTCCGTCACTTCTCCGCTCACGCGCTCGGCGTGGCCGGAGACCATCGGGGAGAATTGCAAGCGGTTCTTCAAATGCACCGGTCCGACGTCAATCGGGCTGAACAAGTGCGGGAACTCGTTGAAATCTACTGCCATACGATCTCCTCTCTCTTTGTTGGATGCATCGAAACAAAAAGCCATAGAAAAGGGTTTCTCCCTTTTCTATGGCCCATCGTCCCTTTGCATTCGGCTCCTCTTCGTGCCGCTTACAAACACATTTCGAGGATAAAGGGAAACGATTTCCTGGGATAGTCAATATTGTAGGAAAGAACATCGAAATTTACGCCATAATTGTATATAGCACAAGGTTGCTGCATGCCTGTGTTTTGCAGGCGAAACCGAGAAGCGAGGTGCGAACATGAAGCTTCCTCTTTCGATAATCTGCGACGAGCTCGCGCACAGGCGGCCCGATTTGCTTCCCGAACCGCTTTTGCGCTACAAAAGACCGCGCACATCGCGTACGGTGCAGCTCACACCGCCACGGCTCGCAATGCGCGGCGTGCGCACGCCCGACGGCCCCATCGATGCTGAAAGCCTTTCCTCCGATCTTCTCTATATTGCAACAAGCGACCAAATCGCCGACGCCAGTCGCCCCCATGCGAACATTCTTTGTATAGGCACCCCAATCAGCAGACCCGCGATTGCAGGCAATCATCGCATCGTCGAGCTTGCAAGCGATGCCAATCCCCAAGACGTCCTTGAAACCGTGCTCGCAATATTCGAAGAATACGATGCGTGGCACAGTGACTTCACCTATGCCATCATGGACCGCGCACCGCTCGACGAGATGCTTAGAATCGGATGCAGCCTATTCAGAAACCCCGTCTCGTTGGCGAGCCCCTCACTCGAGAACCTTGCTCTGGCGGGCGCCAAACTACCCCGCCGCATACAGGGATCGATTTGGGAAACCATCCTTGACAAGGGCTACTCGCCTCTTGAAGCCATCCAGAAAGAGGAGCTCGACCAGCTTATCGCCGAAATTGAGAACTGGAAGTCACCCCGTCTTTCCAAACCGCAGCAGGCATATTCAGACAACTGCTTCCTCATTACCCCCGTGAACGACGGAAGCCGCTACCCTCCTTCACTCGCATCGAGCGATATCTGCGAGCCCTTCACCGACGGACAAGTCGACCTAATCGCCCTGGTTGCCAAGGGTATTGAGTCCTATTTGCAGCTCACAGACGCCACAGGCCATGTGTTCACCGAGCTTGCCCTTATCGCAGAAATGCTGTTCAAGGGATCGCATGTCGATGCGCGCAGGACGAGCCATGCCCTAAAGCAGCATCGATGGCATGCGAACGACGATTATGTGGTCGCCTGCATGCTGGACAGCGAAACCGCCCTCATCGACGCCATCGGTACTCGCGCCGCAAGTGTTGCCCCCGAAACCCTCGTCGTACGTCTCGATGAGCAGCTTGCGGTGATTGTCAACTGTACGCAATCGGACGGTACCGCGTCGCTCAACGCGCTTGATAGAATGCTCATGGACATGGGACTTCGCGGCGGTGCCAGCTATACAATCAACGGTTTTTCCAACATCAGTCGTGCGCTCGAGCAAGCGAAAATCGCAGCACGCACGGCATCGTCGCACGCATCGCCGGGCATCCTCCGATTCGATCGAAACTACATGGACTGCATCGTCCACCTGCTCGGGCAGCAGACCGACCGCTTGTCGCTCGTGCACCCAGCTGTCCTTGCGCTCGATGAGCTCGACAAAGGCGCTGTCCTCATCGATACGCTCACCTGCTTCCTGCGCCACGACGGCAATGTGCTGCGCACCGCCCAGAAGCTGTTCGTACATCGCAGCACGCTCGCCTACCGACTGAATCGCATCGAGAGCGTAACGGGCCTTTCTCTCAAGGAGCTATCCGAGGACGAAGCGTCAGCCCTGTTCGTCTCCTGCCTGATCGTCCACGAATAGAAATGCAGCCAAGAGGGTGCCTCTTGGCTGCAAGAAAACAAAGCCGCGCAGACAGGATTAACCTGTTTGCGCGGCTTTTCTTGCAAACGCGCTACTACTCCGCCGCGGGCTTCTCCTTGCCAATCTCGGTGTAGTAGTGCTCAGGAATGTCGGCAGAGTCCTTGTAGAAGTGATATTCGCAGCACGAGCAAATCTTGCCATCCTTGAAGTTGCGAACAAACGAAAGATTCCCTGTGCGCTCCATGCTCTGAGCCTCCATAACTGGGCAATGGATGCAGTAAATCGGGAAATCTTCGAGCCCGAATGTGATACGGCACGGCTCCTTGATCTTGGCCAGGCCGATTTCGGGATCGTAGCCACCCATATCCATCAGACGCCCGCCGGAGCCGCAGGGGTTGACCGTCATTATGATCTCGTCATCGGTTTCGACGATGGTCATCGGCTGGAAAACATGGCCGTGCAAGCCGTTGGCCAGGCCCTTCACGACATCGCGTACCGTCGGCTCGTTACGCGGCTTGAATACGAGACGCGATTCAATCTCATGGGCTTCGCGTTCGGCCTCCTCGAGCACTTCGAGCCCATAGTGCTTGTACAGATAGGATTGCAAACCGCTGACCCAGGTCATGTAACCATCATGCAAATGCGCGAACTGGGAGTACATCAAATCGACTAGCTCTTTAGCGCGCTCTGCATCCCCTTCGTCGATCGCCTTCTTCGCCTTATCGATCGTGCGAGTCGACATCTCCTCAAGTTCTTCGTCCGTGAAAAGCCTGCCCATAGCTCCTCCCTCCGAACGCCGCAACCAGGGGCTGTCCGCGTTGCGGCCTCCCATTACGTGCTAGAAACAGTGTACCTTCCTCAGCGCTGCACAAACACGTGATTTGGGGAATAGAAGCGTCGCAGTCGTAAAAAGAAGTATAGATCTGAGCCTTTGCATTGCTAACCGACAGGCCCTGCAAATCGGATAGCGTTCTAGCAAATCATATGACCTGCCCACGCTATCTGGCGTAGCACACGTCCAGACCGGCTTTCAGCACGCCTACGTACTCGGGCTTGGCATATTCCGCAGGATGGCACCAATCGCGCAAAAGCCCATAGCCGTGCTTCTCCACGTAGCCGCTCCAGTCGATTTTGTGGACGTTGGGATACGCTTCCACCAGCGCGTCGATGGTTCCGTTCGTCGTCGCCATGCCGCCCGGATTGGCCGTAACCATCTCAGTGACGAAGTAGATTTCCTTATCAGGACCCAAGCACTCGACGATCTCCTCGCCGACGTATAGGGGAACGCCGCCCCCGTCGTTGTTGCCAGTGCCGATCACGTAACGCACATGGGAGCCATCGTCGTTGCGGATATGGTCGAGCACGCCGCAGTCGGGAGCGGCATTTTCGCGGATAAGCCCGCCTTCTTCCAGCGTTCGACCGCTATCTGCATTCACCTCTGCGCCAGGCATGGCATTCATGATGAGGTAACGCGACTCGTCCATGATCGAATCCCCGATGAACAGCACATCGGAGTAATCCCCTTCCGGAAAGCGGCTGCGCCATTCCTGGACCTGCTTCCAGCGGGCTTCGCGTTCGGCACGCTCCGCCATCATCTCCTGGATGTAGCGAACTTCGTCACGCTCCTTATCAAGCCGGCTGATTTCGCACAGATCATCCAGTTGCTCGAGTGCCTGAATGAATACCGTGTCCTCGAGCGACACGAACTCGTCTTTGAATTTGAGGGGAGCGGACGATTCAGCGAGGACGGCAGACGACTCGGCATCTTCGGAATCACCCGTATCTGCATATGCTGCGCCAGAAGCAAGAAGGAACGTCAGCATGCACGCAAATCCGCATGTCAGCACCAGCCGCCGCCAAGTGCTACGCCATGCGCACACGGTTTGCGCTGCATCATGCGTTGTATTTCTGCCGATCACCATCCCCGTCCCTACTTCAACTTCGCCCGACGCTTTTTCCAATCCGGCATCACGCGATCCATCAATTCATGGAATGCCGCGCCATGCCCGGGCACCAGCAGATGGCACAGCTCATGAACGACCACGTACTCGAGGCATTCGGGCGGATACAGCGCCAGGCGCACATTGATGCAGATACGCCCCGTCGTTGGCTGGCAGCTGCCCCAGCGGCTGCGCATGTTGCGATACGCCAGCTTCTGTGCATGTACCCCCAGAATCGGCTCCCATCTCTCCACGAGCGCTGGGACGAACGCTTCCACCAGCGCACGCCATTCGCGCACCTGAGCGGGCGTTGCGGCGGTAGCCTGCGCCATGGGCGACGCGGCCACTTCGCGCTGACGCTTTTCTATCCAAGCGCGACGCTGCCGCACCATGCTTTCCGCATGCGCATCGGGTGCCCCCACGGGCAACGTGACTTCGATGCGCCCGTCAGGTGGCTGGACGCGCAGGTAACTGTTTTTGACACGCGGTTTTTCGATGACCCATACCTCCAGGTCATCAACGAAAATAAGGCGCTCCGAAGGCATGGACGATACCCATGTGTTCGAATTGCGCGTGCGCAATCCCTTGAACGGATCGAGCGATTTGAGCGCCAAGCAGGCTCTGTCATTCGTGCGAACCATGCGCATAAGTATACCAAGGAGCCGAAACGAGCAACTCAGGAGCGATTTTGCGTACACATTTCGTTCGAATAGAGTACGTTGCAACTGCTCGAAGCCCGATCGCGCAAACGAACGGCGAGAGCGAGCACGGGCTGGTCTGATACTGGGCTACACCACGTCCGAACTGTGCCGTTTTCTAGCCGAAATGATACAGATGCAGGTAAGCGGGCATTTCATCGGTACAATATGCCAAGCAATCATTGAACAGAGAGTCAGAGCGCGTAGGCGCTGGAAAGGTTACGGAGCCGCATGGTCTTTTCGAGCTTGGTCTTCCTTTTCCTATTTCTAGCCATCCATCTGCTTGTATACCATTTGGTCAACCCGCGGTACCACAACGTGGTCCTGCTGGTTTCCTCGCTGATCTTCTACTCGTGGGGCGGTCCGCGTTATCTGGTCCTACTCATGGGCAATACGTTCTTTAGCTGGCTGTTTGCTTTGCTCATCGGACGCGCTTCCACACAAGGGCGACGCAAGCTGTTTATGGTTCTGGAATGCGTCGTCTTGCTGGGCGTCTTGGGCATCTTCAAATACCTGGGCTTCATCATGAGCAACATCCAGGCTTGGTTCGGTATCGAAGCGCCCGAGTTCATGCTGACCATCGTGCTGCCGATTGGCATCTCGTTCTATACGTTCCAGCTGATCTCATACGTGGCCGATGTCTACCGCGGTCAAATCCATGCGCAGCCCAGCTACTGGAAGCTGCTGCTGTACTCCAGCCTGTTCCACCAGTGCATCGCCGGCCCCATCGTGCGCTATGAAACCGTCGCCAATGAAATCGACAACCGCCGCGTATCGCGTACCGATATCTACTACGGCGTACGCCGTTTCTGCATCGGCTTGGCGAAGAAGGCGATTCTGGCCAACTCGTGCGCAGCTGTGGCCGACACGTTGCTTCCCCTCGGTGATCCCGCACTAGCTACGCAAGCTACGACGGGTTACTGGATGGGCATGGTGTTCTTTATGCTTCAGATATACCTCGATTTCTCGGCATATTCGGACATGGCCATCGGCATGGGACGCATGGTGGGCTTCCATTATCTCGAGAACTTCAATTACCCGTACATGGCCACCTCGATCCGCGACTTCTGGCGCAGATGGCATATCTCGCTGTCAAGCTTCTTCCGCGATTACGTGTATATCCCGCTCGGAGGAAGCCGCTGCTCGACCCCTAAGTACGTGCGCAATATCTTCGTCGTTTGGTTCCTGACGGGCATGTGGCACGGCGCCAGCTGGAACTTCATCCTGTGGGGTCTGTTCTTCGCCGTGTTCCTGCTGCTCGAGAAGTTCATCATTCAAGACCGTCTGCCCAAAGTGGCGGCGCACATCTACGCACTCGTGGTGGTGTACTTCGGCTGGGTGCTGTTCCATTTCACCGACTTCGGCGAGATGGGCACTGTGTTCGCCGGCATGTTCGGATTGGCGGGCAGCGGATTCTGGAACCTTGAAGTGGGCACATTGTTTGCGCAAAACATATTCCTACTCATCTTCTGCTGCATCGCCTGTACAAATTTGGGCAAATACCTGCATAACCGCCTGTTCCAAGCAGCGAAGACCAGCGACCGCATGTGCCTGATATACAGCGTAACCGAAGCGATACTTCCGCCCATCCTGCTGGTACTGGCTGTCGTGGCCCTTGCCGGTGCGAGCTACAACCCGTTTATCTACTTCCAGTTCTAGGCGGTGAAAGTGACCGACGAACGGGAAACATATCGGGTACCTGAACAGAGCGAGAGCCCTTCCACGGCAACCTCTTCCAGCATGGAAAACTCTTCCAGGAAGAGTTTTCCGCGTGAGCCGCGCGTCGCCGAACCTGCTGGCAATCGCGCGAGTTCGGTGCAACGTCGTCGGCCAGTTCCCGCCTTTAAAAGCCAAATCGCCCGTTGGCGCGGCTACGATATCAAGGGGTTTACCGTCTTCCTGGGCGTCGGTTGCGTGCTGGGCCTGGTGTGGTTCCTGCGCCCGACGATGTCGCCTATGGAGAATCGCAACCTGACTCCCTTCCCCGAATTTCAGGGCGATACGTTCCTCTCCGGCGAGTTCTTCACTGACGCTTCGCTGTGGTACGCCGACACGTACCCGTTCCGCGATGCTCTCGTGGGAGCTTCAAGGGGCTTCAAGGGACTTTATGGCATCGAGCCGCAAACGCAACTGATCGGCGGCAACCGGCAAAGCGATGAATTGCCGGTTCCCGGCGACGAAAACGTCGGAGATACCGAAGCTGCAACCGACGACAGCGCCAAACCGGAAGCCGGTGAGGGCGGCCGCGCTCAGGTAACCACGGCGGATATGCCGGAGGTGCGATTCCGCGCACAGGAGATGGAAGATCAGATCACCGACGGCGTATATGTGGAAAATGGCGCCTGCTATACGCTGTACTACTTCGATCAAGACGCAACGCAGGCTTACGCTGACGTAATCAACAGCGCAGCAGACCAGCTGGAAGGCGTCGCCACCGTCTATTCGGTCCTGCTGCCAACAAACGCCGGCGTCATGCTGTCCGACGACACGCTGGCTGCGCTGGGCGTTCCCAATCAGGAGCAGGCGATCGATTATTTCTACAGCCTGATGGATGACAACGTGGTTACCGTAGAGACCTATGACGTGCTGTCCAACCATAAGGATGAGTACTTGTATTTCCGCACCGACCATCACTGGACGCAGTTGGCAGCCTACTACGTGTACACCAGCCTGTGTGCAGCGCGCGGTGTGGAGCCCGCACCCTATAACGATTGGGAGAAATACGAATTCAGCCCGTTTTGGGGCGAGTACGACGGTGTTGCGAACATCCGCACTATCGCCGAGCCGGACTATGTCATCGCACGCGTTCCGCAAGGAACGAATGAGATGGAGTACTGGACGGATGACTTGGACGAATCCACGCGCATGGACGGCCCGGTCATAACCGACCTGTCGGACGCAGGCGAGGATGACAACAAGTACAACTGCTTCGTCTGCGGCAACCGTCCGCTGTCGCATATCCACAACCCCAAAGTGACCGATGGATCATCCTGCCTGATCATCAAGGATTCGTATGGCAATCCGTTCGTATCCGTGATGGTGGATGACTACGAAGACATCTATACGATGGACTTCCGCTACAGCTCGTTGAACATCATTGATTTTGTGAAAGAGCACAACATCAAAGACGTCGTATTCGAAAATGTAATCATGTTCGCTGGAACCTATAACTGCTCGGATTCCCTGGCACTGCTGATCGACCCCGAAAACGAATATCGCTGCGACTTCGAGTTCTCAGGCGTTAACGAAAACGGTGCCTCCTCGAGCAACGAAGAAGGCAAAGAGGCCCCCGAAGGCGAGCAAGCCGCATGACG
>CAYOBD010000051.1:0-10860 GCA_964402005.1 uncultured Eggerthellaceae bacterium | reverse complement strand
CGGTCACTACCGCTCGAAGAATAATTGAAGGGAAGAAGAGCGCAATCTATTGCCAATGCAATCACGATACCGCGCAGTCGAAACGGCGGCGCAGCTCTCGTCCCGTCAGATGGAACGGGAACCGCTCTTTAGACCGCCATAAGAAAAGGGCCCAACATCATGTTGGGCACCCATTGTTCTCCTGGCGCCCCAGGGCCGATTCGAACGGCCGACACCAGCTTTAGGAGAGCTGTGCTCTGTCCCCTGAGCTACTGGGGCGCATGTGCGCTATTGTAGCGCAATGCAGCGCGTCACGTGCCAACTCCACTATGTTGGCGACATTGCGGGTTTCTGTGGGTGGGACAGATCCGTGGCGTTCGTTTTTCGCAGAGGCATACCATGGCTTTCAGAAGAGCACGGCACTTGCTTCAGAAAAAGCGATAGGAGGGCATTTCGCCGCATGCACGTGCTATTCTGCTCACTACGACGCTCAACCGCTGCGTTGGGCTGTTTGCATGCGGGCAGGCAAGCAACGGTAGGCGCACCTGCATGATCGGTGGACGTGCCTGCATGGAACGATAGATGCACCTGCATGATCGGTGGGCGCGCTTGCATGACCGGCCTGCTCACCTGCACGACAGAAGCGAAGGAGGCGACCATCATGAAAGCTTTTCATGATTCGCGGGATATACGCTGCCGGGAACCGTACGGTGTCGTAGCACCAGGAACTGCCGTAGTGCTGGCACTCGACGTTTGGGATGCACCGGGTGCGACCGTTCTGCTGCGCACCTGGGTCGACGGGAAGGGCGAAAGCCTGTATCCGATGCGATCCGTACTTCCGAACCGCTTCGAGATGGCGTTCGAACCGCAAAGGCCCGGTGTCATTTGGTATCAATTCGTGATCGTGAATGCTGATGGCAGCCAGAAACGCTATGGCGCCCAGGATGGAGCACGCGGAGGCATCGGACAGCTATACGATTGGGAACCGCCGAGCTTTCAGCTAACTGTGGTTGATCCAGACGGGGAAGAAACGCTCGAGGAAATGGAAGAGCGTGCGCTCGGGAGAGCGTTCGAAGATGTCTTCATCGATTATCTGTGCAACGAGATGACCGCGCCTGCGTTCATCGAGGCACTTGAGGCGCTGCGGGAGAATTGCTCCGAAGATGGCTATCGGCAAGTGCTCGACGTGCTCGGCCGGACGGATCCTTCGGCGTTGATCGCGCGTTTGGGCGGCGGAAATCTCGGTTTGGCGAAAGGCCGGCTGTGGTGCGCGAGTCTTGTCCAGTTGCTCGGGTTCGGACTGCCTGTATCTTCGTGCGGCGGTTTGATTGAGCGTTGGGCGCAGATTGATGAAGATTGCGAAGCCATCATGCGCAATGCGGTGGAGCTGCGCGATGCGCTGCCGCCGTTCGGGGAGGCTGCGCCCTTAATTGCAGCGATAGGAGATGACGTACTGTCCATAACGGCGCACGATGCGCAGGATTCGGCGTGTGTGCTCGTGAACGCATCGCTGGAAAACGCCCACGATACGGCGGTGCCCATGATGGGCGAAACCGTTTCCGAGACGATTGCAGGCTATGGCGTTGCCGTCGTTGAGGCTGACGAGATCGACGAAGCTGCCGATGCCGTCGGCGAGTTCAGCGCCGGAACCAAAGTGGATAAATTCGCGTGCACGCATTTGTACCAACTGGGCACAGCAGCGTTGCTGTTCGGTGGGGCAACGCGGCTCGGACGGCCGATGGAACCCGGCTTGGGCGTTCTCGCGCATATCACGAGCTTGCCTAATGCGAAAGCAGGTCAACCAGGTTCGATTGGGCCTGATGCGCGATCGTTTGTGGATTGGCTGGCTGACGCAGGCGTGGGCTATTGGCAGATTTTGCCGGTGAATCCGACTGATGAGCATGGCAGCCCCTATGCGGGGATCAGCGCATTCGCAGGTAGTATGCGGTTGCTCGGGAGATCTGCCGATTCTGTCCTCGATGGAGGCATCGATGATGCCGATTACCAGGCGTTCTGTGCGCGTGAGGCTGACTGGCTCGAGCCGTACGCCTGCTTCATGGCGATTCGCGAGAAACTGGGTGCCGGTTTGGCCTGGCAGGAATGGCCGGAAGAATACCGTCGTTTCGACCCTGCGGTTATTGAGGGCGATTCGGAGCTGCGCGAAGCGGCCGAGCGGCAGCGGCGCGGGCAGTACTTGTTCGAGCGCGAATGGGGCGAGCTTCGTGCCTATGCCAACAAGCGCGGTGTCAGCATAATCGGGGACATGCCCATCTACGTAAGCGCCGATAGCGCCGATGTGTGGTCTCATCCCGAAATCTTCCAGCTGGGGCAGGAAGGGCGCCCCGAGGTCGTTGCCGGCTGTCCGCCCGACTCGTTCGCGGTCGAGGGTCAGGTATGGGGCAATCCCGTCTACGACTGGGATGCTCTGCGCGAATGCGGCTATGCTTGGTGGCTGCGGCGTCTTGAGCGTGCGTTCTCCCTGTACGATTTTGTGCGGCTTGATCACTTCATCGGATTCGAGCGGTATTTCTCAATTCCTGCGGGTCAAAAGGCTGTGATGGGGTCGTATCGGCCTGGACCGGGGCTCGGGCTGTTCAAGGCGGCTTACGCGAAGTTCGGCTCTCTGCCCATCATCGCCGAGGATTTGGGGTCTATCACGCCGAGCGTGCGCGCTCTTGTGGCGGCATGCGGCTTCCCAGGTATGGATATCGTCCAGTTCGTCGACGGCGGTGATCCGCTTGCGGGCTATAGCCCCCGGCCGGACAAAATCGTCTATACCGGCACGCATGACAACCAGACGCTTGCGGGTTACTGCGAGGTGCGCTATCCCGATATCGATGTGCAAGAAGCAGCAGACGATCTGATGGAGCAGGCGGTTACCTGTGCGGCGCCCGTGTGCGTGCTACCGCTGCAGGATGTGCTGGGCTTGGGCGACGAGGCCCGCATGAACGAACCTGGCACGGTTGAGGGCAATTGGACCTGGCAGGCGGATGCTGCCGATATCCAGCGTGCCTCCGAGCGGCTGTGCTCGCTGGTGCGGAAGCATTCATGTGCTCAGTGATCTGGGACGAGTCGGTGGGCCAGGGGCCTGACCCCCTGGCCCAAAAGGCTCCTGGCCCAAGACCCTCATCCCTCCCCGGCTCATCCAGCTATAAAAGAAACGTTAAAATATGCATACCCGGTTCTGCCCGCAGCGGATGATAGGCAAAACAACATGTCCGTGAAGAAGTTTGCGCTAGCAGCAGCTGCAGCTTTGCTTGCGGTGGCGCTTGCCGGCTGCGGCGAGACGGACGAGACCAGCCCGTACGTAGACGAGAACAGCTTGGCATACGTTTACGGCGTGCCTGCGCTTCCCGCCGCGCAGGGCATCATCGATTTCAGTACGTCGCGCGCAGTGAGCGTTCTGGAGAACTTCAGCTACCGCGAGCACAACGGAGAAGGCCAGTGGACGGACAACCCGGCGATTTTCGATATGGTCGATAGCGGCTCGCCGGCAACCCTCGATGCGGAAAACTCCGCTGGCAAAGGGGGATGGATCCTGACGCTTTCCGCCTATAAGAAAGACGGATGGAGCAATTGCACGTTGAAGGGTCTCGAAGCGGGCAAAGATCCCGAAAGGGCCGAGCTCGCGGTGTATCCGCAAAAGGGCGTTTCGTTTGCGGAATTGCAAGAGACCGGCGATTTCATCAATGACGTTTTCCAATGTACAAGAGGGGTTGTCGCCCTCGATTCGAGCAATGGGGAAGGGCGCATCGCCTTCGCTGTTGTGCAGAACATGTCTGGCGGAGTTTGCAAAATAACTCAGGAAGCCCCAGGCGTGTTCCGTTTCGAGATTCACGCGAAGGCTCAGTGGAGCGATGGCTCGTACGATATGCTCGTGGACGAATGCAAGAAGCTGGCTGAAGACAACGGCTTTGTGTATGGTGAGTTCACGAAGAATGCCCCGTTGTTCCAAGAGCCGTACATCGAATTTTCCGAGTAAACGGTAAGCGCCTTCGCGGAGACGGCAAGCGCCTACACGGAGACGGTAAGCGCCTTCGCGGAGACGGCAAGCGCCTATACGGCCCGGGCTGATTTTCCGAACATGTTAAGAAAACGATCGCTTATCGCGCTTATAATACGAGTATCGAGCCTATCGATAAGAGATAGGCAAACAGAGGGGGAGTTGCGCTTACGGGCGCACGTTTCGTAGTTCCGACGGCTGCATGCAGGGGGCGTGCAGCCTGCTCAAGCTGCGAAAGTCCTATGCGCATCGGCGCGGCTCCATCGAGGAGAAAGAGGAGCGAGCATGGCGCAAGGAGAGTCGTTCGTGTATTCGGCTTGCCCTGGCTGGGGCGACCACGATTACTGCGCGATCAAGACCATTGTGAAAGATGGCAAGATCGAGCGAACCGAACGCATCATCTACTCTGACCCCGAGGCGACGGAGGGTCACATCTGCCAGAAGGGGTGCTTGGCGGGTCGCATGCCCTATGACCCGAACCGACTGAAGTACCCCATGAAGCGCGTCGGCGAGCGCGGCGAAGGCAAATGGGAGCGCATCAGCTGGGACCAGGCCCTCGATGAGATTGCAGCGAAGCTGACTGAGATCGGCGAAAAGTACGGCCACGAGTCAGTTGTCATGTGGGGCTTCAATGCGGGTGCTCCGCCATCAGCAGGTTTTGAATCGTTGATGCCGAACCGCTGGGCGAACCTGTTCGGCTGCACGTACCCCATGGCGTCGGTCGCGCTGGACAACGGCCCGTTCTATGCGGAATTCTATGCATCAAATGCAGCGTATCCGCACGTCATCGTTGACCCCCGCACGATGATCGGTACCGACCTCATCTATCTGTGGGGCTGCAACCCCATCGAAAACCAGATGCGCATCACCAAGAATCTGGTGGAGGCGCGCGACCAGGGTGCGAAGATCATCGATATCGGCTTGGTGTTCGACGGCACGGCTGGCTTTGCCGATGAGTTCTACGGCGTGCATCCGGGCAGCGACGGCCATATGGCCATGGCGTTCGTCGACTACATTCTGCAGAACGATTGCGCCGATTTCGATTACCTGCTGAAGAACACCGTGGCGGCCTACTTGGTGGATGTCGAGACGGGTCTTCTGGCAAAAGACGGCGAAGGCAACTATCTGGTCTACGACAATGCCGCCGGTGCCGTGGCTCCCGTGGCGGCACCCAAGGGCGATTATCCCTCCGACGATATCGCCTTCTATGGCTGCTACGAATGCGAAGGCAAGAAGCTCGTGACCGCGCTTACGCTGCTGAAGGAAGAGGCTGCCAAGTGGAGCGCCGAGGCAGTGGCGGAAAAGGTGGGTCTGCCGGCCGAGACCATCACGGCGCTTGCCAAGCAGTGGGCGGAAGCCGAAAACGCATTCATCGCAACCGGCTACGGCCTGCGCTACTACAACGCGGCCGAGACATGCCGTATCTTCAACCTGCTCGGCATGCTCATGGGCCGTCTGGGCAAACAGTACAACGGCATCATCGAGGGTCTGCAGACGCAGTGCTGGCCGCTCATCCTGAACGATGCGGCTGTCAGCATGCCGAATGGCCCCGAGGATCTGCGCGCCAAGTGCATGCGCCAGTGGAAGTGGTTCGCCGAGGCCGACTCGGATGACAGCCCTTATAAGGCGTTCATCAAGACCGAAGGCAACCCCGTGCATCAACAGCCCGACCGCAACCGTTGGCTGCGTATCTTCAGCCACATGGAGCTGGTCGTCGACATCGATGTGTGGATGACCGATACGGGCGAGTTGGCCGACTACGTGCTGCCCGATGCCATGTCGTTCGAGCGCCAGGACCTTGTGATGCCTGCTTGTTACAACCATGTGGTGTTGCAGGAGCCGGCCATCGAGCCTGCAGCCGACGTGATGGAACCCGTCGAGTTGTGGGGCGGCTTGGGCAAGCGCATGGGCTACGGCGAGTACTTCGACAAGACGAACGACGAGTGGTGCGCCATCCGCCTGCAGTCGGAATATCCGCTGATTGCGACCGTCGATCCGCCGATCACTATCGAGCGCTTGCATGAAGAGAAGGCCATTCGATTCAATGCGCCGACGATGTATTACGATGGTTGGGTTGCCGACCAGGGTCAATGGGCAACGAGGACGGGTCGCCTCGAGCTGTACGCCGAGGATCTGGCAGGTCTGGGCCTGGCCATCACGCATCCGCGCGAGACCATTGCCGTGGGCAAGTCCGAAGAGTATCCGTTCCAGTTCTTCAGCGGACGTCAGCGTTTCTTCATGCAGTCGAGCTTCACCGATGATCCGATCAATGTCGAGCTCTCCGGTGGCTCACCGGCCACACGCATCAACCCGAAGGACGCACGTGCGCTTGGGCTCGAAGCTGGCGATATGGTCGAGGTGTACAACGAGATGGGCCACGTGGTTACGCGCCTCGAAATCGACGAGTGCGTGCCTGCGGGCACGGTGCACACGTGGTTCGGCTGGCGTGCCCGCCAGTTCGAGGAAGGCACGTACGCCGAGTGCGTTACCACCTATGCATCCGAGAAGACCAACCAAGCGGTCGAGGAGAAATGGGCGGAAGACTGGATAGCGGCCGGACACGCGTTCGACGCGTTCTTAGACCCGATTTCCGGGGAAATCGGTTCGAGCGACTGCTATTGGGATTCGTGGTGCAACATCCGCAAGTACGAGGCAGGGAAGGAGGCCTAAGATGGCGAAGAAGATGCTGATTGATTTGAACCGCTGCGTTGGCTGCTGGACCTGCGCCATGTCGTGCAAGATGGGCAATCATCTGCCCGATGACGAATATCGCGTGATCGTTCGCACGAACGGTTCCGGCGTGGGCATCGACCGTCCGGCGGGCGTGTATCCCGACCTGCATATGAACTGGATGCCCATCTACAAGAAGTCATGCACGTTCTGCGCGCCGCGTTTGGCAGAGGGCGACGATCCGCTGTGCTTCCATAACTGCCCGACGTTTGCGTTGGCGTTCGGCGACGACGACGATCCCGAGTCGCCGTTCTGCAAGGCGCTGGCCAAGGCGAAGGAGCGGCACTATCACGTGTTCGAGCTTCCCGCCTATGAGGACTCGCGTGCGAACGTAGTGTATGCGACGAAGGCATAGTCCGCATGATTTAACGACCCGAAATGAATCATTGGGGAGACTCCCCAATGATTCATTATCAGCCAACAAAGGAGTGAATCATTGGGGAGTCTCCCCAATGATTCACTCTCGATTCCGAACTACAGCAGCGTGCCGAATTTCTCGGCGACGAGGGACATATCGGTGTCGTAGCTCTCTTGCAGCGGACGTACCGAGCAGCAATTGCACTTGTACGGGCCGCCATAGCCGAGTTTCGAGTTGTAGTGATTCGACACCAGGTCGTTCACGTTCGACAGCCAAACACCGTATAGGCCCTGCTCATCGGCGTGGTCGACGGTCACGTTGCGCTCCACGATGTCGGTACCGGCTATCTGGTCGAGCACCTTGCGATCCTCGGTGAACGATCCGAGCGGCAGCACCTGGTCGCGCGAGTCGTCGTCGCCTTGGCGCTCGGGGAACCACCAGCCGTGGTCGCACTGGACGGTACCGCGCTTCACAATCGGCGACACCTTCGCCTTGAACTTGGCGCGGCCGAAGTCGTTGGCGATCTCCACCCATTGCCCGCTTGTCACACCCAGCTCTGCGGCGTCGTCGGGATGGATTTCAATCAGCGGATCGGGGTACAGTTCGCGCAATACCGGGATTTGGCGGTGCTCCGAGTGGAACGACGCATAATGCCGCGCGCCCGTGGTCAGGATGAACGGGTACTTCGCGGCGAGCTCTGGATCCTTGCGCGGGCTGAAGGCCGGCTCCTTGTAGTAGGGCAGCGGATCCTCGCCGTAGTGCGCGTATGCGGTCGACCATAGCTCGACGCGGCCGGTCGGCGTCAGGAAGCCGGGCTGGCGGTCGGGGCGCAGCAAGCCGGTTTCGTACTTGCGGTAGTTCACGCCGCGCTGGTAGACCACCTGCTCGCGCATCTCGGCGAAGCTCATCTTGCCTTTGACGGTACGCCGCTGGCTCAGGAAGTCGTCGGGATCGGCGAACATGCGCTCGCCCTCATCGTTGATCAGGCATTCCTGTCCCAGATATTCGCCGAGCTCGATCAGGATCTCGATGTCGGACTTCGTCTCGCCGACTTCGACAGCCTTGTTCACGATCGAAAGCGCTACCGGCGAGCCAGCATAGTGCGTCATCGATACGTCGTCCTTCTCTGCGCACGATGCCAGCGGCAGGATCAGGTCGCAGCACGCTTCGATGGTCGGATTGATGAACAGGTCGGTTGCGAAGCAGAATTCCAAGTTCTTCAGGCCCTCGTACCAGCCTTTCGGCTGTGCGCAGTTCGTGGGCGTGATCATGCTGGACGATTGGATCCAGCCCATGCGGATCTGATAGGGCTTACCCGTGGTCAGGGCATCCCACATCATGTCGGCATGCGCCATGCGGATGTTGTCCACGTACAGCGGATACTCCTTGTAGCCGATGGTCTTGTCGCGCAGCTCTTGGGGCAGGCCGTCCCAGCCGATGCGCTTCTGCGGACGCGCGGCCTCCTCAGCGCCGCCAGCGGCCTTATCCAGATCGAGCGTCGAGCCGTCGAGCGATTCTGCCGCTTCCTTGGCTTTCGCAATCGCTTCTTCAACGCCAGGTGCTGCGTCGATCTGAGCGATGATCTGGCCACCCGGCACATCGACGTTACCCGTGATGGACATCAGCGCCAGCACGCAGTGCGCGGCCTGGTTGCCGTTTTGGTTCTGATCGAACGCGAGGCCCCACGCGATGGATGCCGGCTTGGCTGCTGCATACATGCGTGCAGCAGTGTAGATGTCCTCGAGCGGCACTTCGCAGATTTCGGCGGCTCGTTCAGGCGTCATACCCATTTCGGGATCGTTGATGCGCGCGGCGAACTCGTTGAAGCCGTAGCACCACTTCTCCACGAAGTCGTGGTCGTACAGGTCCTCATTGATGATGATCGAAAGCCACGCCATGGCCATGGCCGTGTCGGTGCCGGGGCGTACGCGCAGGTGGCAGACTGAGCGAGTTGAAAGCCAGTTGACGCGCGGGTCAACCATGATAAGGCGCGCGCCGCGCTTCATCAAATCGATGACCGCATGGCCGAAAAGCCCGTCGCCGTTGGAAGCGAGCGGCTCTTTGCCCCAAAGCACGATGACTTCGGGTACGACGTAGTTCGGGTTGTCGTAGGTGCCCTCGAGGCCGCCCGCATAGTCGAGTTCGGGATAGTATGCGCCTAGCACGTGCGAGCATGACATCGATCGCGGCTGATAGCAGGCGAAACCGGATTGCGTATAGCAGGCGTTGGGCGTTCCGAGTACGGCCTGCGCCATGTCCTGCCCCATGATGCCGCCGGAGCGTCCGGTGCCGCAGAATACGACCATGCATTCAGGGCCGTACGTATCGCGGTAATAATCGCGCTTCTCCTTGATGATAGCGAACGCCTCTTCCCAGGTGATGCGCTCCCATGCGTCGGCTTTGCCGCGGTCGGCGCGGTCGCGCTTCATCGGATAGATTACGCGGCTCGGGTTGTACACGTAGTCCTTCAGCGCCGCGCACCGTGCGCATAGGCGCCCCTTGGTGATCGGGTTGTTCTCGTCGCCTTCCACATGGTCGATGCGTCCGTCCTTGTCGACGTAGTATTTGACGCCGCATCCCACCGGATGACAACCCGGCGGCGACCATATGGATGAGCGTACGACCGTGAAACCATCTTCCTCGTATTTCCAGGGTTTCCCCAGGTCGTTTTTGAATTCCATAGATTCCCCCTCAAATTGTGTCAAGGTGGTACAGTCCTGTAACAGGGTTGTACCGCGCTGGGTGGTACAACCCTGTTACAGGACTGTACCACCCTCCCTGGATGCGAGTTAGATTTCCAAATCGCAGGGGGCCCAGAGCACCTGCTTGGGCTTCTTGGCGAATTCCGCTGCCATCTCCTCGACGGTGCCGAACTTCATGCAATCAGCCAGGCACTGATGGACGCACAGCGGCTCGCGCTGACGCTTCACGCGATCGGCGCACAGGTCGCACAGGTCGGTGGGAACGGGAATCTTATTCCAGTTGAAGTGGTTGCCGCCTTCGCCCTCGTCATCCTTCTGCCAAGGACCATCGTCGAGCACGCGGATGCCCCATTTGCCTACAGGGAAACCGTGCTCCTCCTTGCATGACACCACGCAGGTTTCACAGCCGGAGCAGTATTCGTAATCGATCAGCAATGCGTACTTAGGCATGATTCTTGTCCTCTCTCATATCCGCTTCTACACCAGCGTGCCGAATTTCTCGGCGACCAAGTTCATGTCGGTGTCGTAGCTCTCCTGCAGTGGGCGTACGCCGCACATGTTGCACTTGAACGGAGCGCCGTAGCCGAGCTTCGAGTTGTAGCCGGCAGGCAGCAGGCAGTTCACGTTGGACTGCCATACGCCGTTCAGGTTGGGTGCGGCTGCATCCTGCTCGGGGAACCACCAGCCGTGCTGTGCGAGCAGCTGGCCCTTCTTCACGATGGGGGAAACCTTCGCCTTCAGCTTCGCCTCGCCGAACTGGTTGAAGATTTCGACCCACTGGCCGTCCGACACGCCCAGCTCGGCTGCGTCTTCGGGGTTGATCTCGATCAGCGGATTCGGGTTCAGCTCGCGCAGCACCGGGATCTGGCGATGCTCAGAGTGGAAGAAGCAGTACATGCGCGCGCCGGTGGTCAGCACGAACGGGTACTTCTCGGCCCATTCCGGATTCTGGCGCGGTGACAGCGTGGGCTCCGAGTAATAGGGCAGCGGATCCTCGCCGGCGGCTTGGTACGTGAGCGAATATAGCTCGATGCGCCCGGTCGGCGTGAGGAATCCCGGCTTGCGGTCGGGACGCAGAAGGCCGGTCT
>CAYOBD010000050.1:0-10883 GCA_964402005.1 uncultured Eggerthellaceae bacterium | reverse complement strand
ATGCATAAGCTGCGCTCGATCTTCCGCGCGTTGCGCATCACGGATTGCTCCATGGAAGAGGGCTCGCTGCGCGCGGACGGCAACATCAGCCTGCGTCGTCGCGGCACGACCGAATTCGGCACCAAGACCGAAATGAAGAACATCAACTCGTTCAAGGCGCTTCACGACGCATTGGCCTACGAGATTTGCCGCCAAGCCGAGGTACTCGAGGAGGGCGGCGTCATCCGTCAGGAGACGCGCCATTGGGATCCGTCGAAGAAGCATACGATCGTCATGCGCGTGAAGGAAACAGCTGACGACTACCGCATGTTCCCCGACCCCGACCTGGCGCCGTACGATCTAACCGACGAGTTCATCGACAGCGTGCGCGAGCGCCTGAGCGGCATCGAGCTGCCCGATCAGCGCGTAGCACGCTTCGAGCGCGACTTCGGTCTTTCCGCGTACGACGCGCGGCAGCTGACCGAGTCGGCCTCTGAGAGCGAATGGTTCGAGAGCGCCTGCGAAATAGCGGGTGCGGATGTGGACAAGCTCGCGAAACCGCTGGCCAACCTGGCGCTCAATGATATCTCGGCATATCTGAATGCCCATGAGGGCGTGGATTTGGCAGAAACACCGTTCACGCCGACGCGCGGCGTGGAGCTCGTGCGCATGCTCGCGGCTGACGAGATCTCGTCCAAGCAAGCCAAAGAGGTGTTCGCTGCCGTGATGGACGAGGACAAGGATCCCGCTGCGGTTGTCGAGGAACGCGGCATGAAGCAGGTGAGCGACACCGGCGCGATCGAGGCGGTCGTCGATGCCGTTATCGCGGCGCATCCCGAAGAGGTCGCCCGCTACCGCGAGGGCAACCAGAAGCTGATCGGCTTTTTCGTCGGCCAATGCATGAAGGAGATGCGCGGCCAGGGCAACCCGAAGGTAATCAACAAGCTGCTAGCTGAGAAGCTCGCTTAACCGCCGTTGTTGTGTGAATCGTCGGGGAGGCTCCAACGTGAATCATTGGGGAGACTCCCCAATGATTCACTTTGGAGACTCCCCAATGATTCACTTTGGAGGCTTCCCAACGATTCGCATCCCGAATGGCTCTTTCGCGGAACGCTTGTCTGCGGCAAGTGCTCTATCCCGATGGGGTACCATAGGCGGTGCAATGAGGCGAAGTCCGTTTTGCAGGAAAGGATGAAGCTGTGAGCGACAAGACGAGCGTGCCGGCGGTGACCGTCATCGTGGCGGCGTACAACTGCGAGGATTACATCGGGGAATGTCTGCTGTCGCTGCAGGAGCAGACGTTCGCGGATTTCGAATGCATCGTAGTGGATGATTGTTCGACTGATGACACGGTCGACGCGGTGCGCATGTGCATGGAAGGCGACGATCGGTTCGCGTTGATTGCGCTCACGAAAAACGGCGGGCCGGGTGCAGCGCGCAACGCGGCGCTGGATCGGGCGCGCGGCGAGTACGTCATGTACGTGGACGCAGACGACCGCCTGGCGCACGACGGCCTGCGCAAGCTGATCGAGCGCGCCCGCGTGCAACAGCTCGACGAATTGCAATTCAACGCGCAGTCGTTCTATGAGGACGGCGCTGCCATGCAGGTGATGTCCGAGGATTTCGAAGGCCGCGAGTCGTTTGAGGACGTCGCGACAGGCCCCGAACTGTTCACATTCTTCTCCGATCGCAACCAGTACTTCTCGCAGGGCGCGCTGCGGATGTTCCGCCGCGAGATGCTCGAACAGGCGGGCGTGCGTTTTCCCGAGGGCATCATCCACGAGGACGCGCTGTTCGCCTTCATGGCGATGACCGTATCGGCGCGCAGCTCGTTTTTGAACGAGCCGATCTATCTGCGCCGTCAGCGCGCGGGCTCCATCATGGGCGCGCGCCGGCGCTCGGTTGACAGCGTCATCGGACATCTGACGGTCATCAGCTGCGTGCGCATGTGGGTGGCTGACAACGCTGCGAACTGCGACGATGCGTTCCTGCAGGCGGTGGGGCGCGAAGTGGGATTGTGGTCGCGACTGGTCGCGCACGACTGGGCGGAGCTGCTCTCCGACGAGGAGCGCGCCGCCATCACCGAGGGCCTGTATGCCGATGATCGCCGTGCGCTGTTCTTCGACATCCTGGGTGCGGGCGATGCGGCGGAGCGCGCTGCCGCCGAGTACCGCGACTCGCAGACATATCGTTTGGGAGACATGATCGCAACTGTGCCCCGTAAGGCCCGCGTGCGCGTGCGTGCGTTCAAGAACCGCCGCAAGGCCGACGGACTATAGAAAGGGAAATCGGGACAGGGTACGTGTCCGAGAAATTGAGGTTGAAATGGAAAAAGGAAAGCACCGCCGCAAATCGCCGACTCCCAGCAATCAGTTTGCAGCGGAAAGCGCAGCGGGACATCGTGCAGATCTACCCGCAGCGGAAAGCGCAGCGGGATGTCATGCAGAGCAGCCTGCGGCGGAAAGCGCAGTGGAATGCCGCGAAGATCTACCTGCGACGGAAAGCCCGGAGTGCCCCCATGCGGTAGCGAACAATCCCAAGGCATCCATCCTAGTGCCTATCTTCAATGCGGAACCGTATTTGCGGCAATGTCTTGATTCGCTGGTGGAGCAGACGCTCGCTGATATCGAGATCATCTGCATCGATGACGGTTCAACCGATGCGAGCGCGCAGATCATCGCCGAGTATGCCGCGCGCGACCCGCGCATCCGCACGATCAGCAAACCCAACACAGGTTACGGGGACTCCATGAACAAGGGTGTCGCTGCGGCGCGCGGCACATGGGTGGGCATCTGCGAGCCCGACGATTTCTGCGATCCGCGCATGTTCGGCGACCTGGTGGCTGCGGCTGAGCGCTGGGATTGCGACATCGCGAAAGCCAATTACAGCGAGCATTGCGAAGGCCGCTCGTCCGATCCTCTACAGGCCGTGCTCGGCCCATTCAACTATCGACGACCGTTCGACCCGCGCGAACAGCCGCAGATTCTGCTGGTGGCGCCCACGATATGGACGGCCGTGTACCGCCGCAGCATGTTGATTGACGCGGGCGTGACGTTCTCGCCGACGCCAGGTGCGTCGTACCAGGATGCATCGTTCGGACATCAATGCTGGGTGAGCGCGCGGCGTGCCGTGTTGCTGAAGCCCGGTTATTACCACTACCGCGTGGACAATGCGGCCGCTTCCTCCAAATCGGATGCCAAGGTGTTTGCGGTTTGCGGCGAGTACGAGCGCTCGTTCGCGTTCCTGAAGGAGCGTGGCGAAGATGACTTGCGGCTATTCGGCCCTTGGCTGAATGTGATGCGCCACGGCGTGTATTTGTGGAATTACAACCGCATCGCGCCTGCATGTCATCGGGAGTTTGCGCAGCGCTGGGAGATCGATATGGTGAAAGCCTACGATGCCGGTTTGCTTGACGCATCTCTGATGACGCCCGGTTATCGCAGCTTGCTGTTCGAGCTGCTCGATGGCCCCGATGCGTTCTGTGCTGCCTATCCGGGAGAAATCCCGGTTCCGCCGATTATCTAAGAACGCAGCGGGGGGGGATGCGCCCCGCACCGCGCCACGCAGCACGTACCTCGCGCTTCAGCGTACAACGGGGATGCGCTCCGCACCGCAGCGCACCGCTCATTTATAATCTGTCCATTGGCTGTCGCCGGCTTACGAAAGGAAGGGACCGTTATGCCGCGCATCTCTGTAATCGTGCCCATGTACAACGTCGAGGATTTCATCGGCGAATGCATCGAGTCGCTGCGCGTCCAATCGTTCAAGGACTTCGAGGCTGTGTGCGTCGATGACGGGTCGACCGACGATACGGCCCAGCGAGCGCGCGCGGCAGCGGGCGACGATGAGCGCTTCGTGTTCGTCTCACGCGAGAACGGCGGTTTGTCCGCGGCGCGCAATTCAGGCCTCGATGTCGCGACCGGCGATTACGTGAGCTTCCTGGATGCCGATGACCGCTATGCGATCGCCGCGCTCGAGTCCCTGATCGCCACGGCAACGGCGGGCGATCTCGACGTGGTGGATTTCTCCGCCTGCACAGAGTACGAGAACGAGGCCGCGCGAAAGCTGCACGAGGAGGACTATTCGTTCCGTACGACCGTGCGTGGCGTGTGGAGTGGGCAGGCGCTGTTCGCCCATTACTGGCAGATGCGCGAATACGTGAGCTCGGCGTGCTTCCATCTGGTTCGCCGCAGCCTGATCGAGGATAACGGTTTGCGCTTCGGCGAGGGGCTGCTGCACGAGGATGAGCTGTTCACGCCGCTCATGTACGCCTATGCGGATCGCGTGGCGTTTCTGAACGAACCGTATTACCGCAGGCGCATGCGCGAAGACTCGATCATGACGCGCCCGCGCACCATGCGCAACGCGCATTCTCTGCTGCGCATTTCGCAGCTTCTGCACGCATGGGCGATAGAGCATGCGCAGGATTGCGAACCCGAGTTCGTCGACGCGTTGGCGCAGGATATTGCCTATATCCGCGACGCGGCATTCATGGCTTGCCAGGAGGCGGGGCCAGAGGCGGTGCAGGCGTACGCCGACGGCCTGGACATCCAGGAGCGGCTGGACTTCGATCTGTCGGTGCGCTATGTGAGCGACCAGGCGCACGAGCGTTATCGCGCGCTGATCGAATCGCGCACCTACAAGGCGGGTAGCTTGATTGTTGCGGCGCCGCGCGCCCTGCGCGACATACGCGACCGTATTAAGAGATGATCAGGAAGAGGCTAAAGGAGAAGATCCGCTAGCGGCCAGAAGGAGATGATCCAATAACAGCTTAGCGGGGATGGTTTGCCAATGGCTGGACGGAGAAGATCCGGCAACGATTTGGCAAGCATCCGACAGCCCGCACGATCATCGAGTCATGGAGAAACGATAAAGAGCGCTACTTTAGCACTCTACTGTGATAGAGTAGCGCATGGCAAATAGCCGACGAATGTGTAAAAGCACCAGGTGCTTTTACACATTTTGCTGGTAAGGGAAAGGTTGGCAATGACATACACGACACCGCAGGGATTCCGCGACGTGCTTGCTAGTGAGGCGCGAGAGCGCGAGCTGCTGGCGCGTAAGGTGCAGGATTGCTTCGCCGAGCGGGGCTATGTGCCCATCGAGACGCCTACGCTCGAGAACATGGATGTGATGGAGCAGGGCGGCCGCGTGCCAGCCTCGCCGTTCAAGTTCTTCGACGCGCAGGGGAATCTGGTCACCATGCGTCCGGACGTGACGCTGCAGGTCGCCCGCATGTGCGCGACGCGGTTGAGCGACGAGCCGGGCCCGTTCCGATTCCGCTATATGCAGCGCGTCTATCGCGATGAGGCAGGTCGCCAGAGCGCGGAGGCCCGCGAGAAGAAGCAGATCGGCATCGAATGCATCGGACTGTCGGGTCCAGAGGCGGATGCCGAGGTCGTGGGGTTGTTCGCACGCGCCATGGAAATCGCCGGCGTGCAATCGTTCACGCTGTCGATAGCACCTTCCAGCGTGCTCCGCTCGCTGCTAGAGGCATCGAACGTCCCAGGTACATGGAAAGACAGACTCCTGGCGGCGTTCCATGAGTCGAATTTCGTGCAGATCGATCGCCTGTGCGACCAGGCAGAAGCAAACGGGTCGAAGTTCGCGCCGGCCATCCGTGCGCTCTCGCGCATCCGCGGCGGCCGTGCGGCCATCGACGAAGCACGCGAGCTGGCGGCCCCATTCGGCTGCACGGACGGCCTCGATGACTTCGAGCGCGTGTACGACCTGCTTAAGCAGGAGGGCCTGGGTGGGCGAATCCTGATCGATTTCTCGGTGATGAGCTCGTTCGATTACTACACGGGCATCGTGTTTGAGGCGTTCGCCCCCGGCTGCGGCACGCCGCTGGGTAGCGGCGGGCGCTACGACAACATGCTCGGCGTGTACGGAAAGCCGCGCCCTGCAGCGGGTTTCGCATTCTATCTGGAAGAAGTGATGGCGGCTGCCGCCGGCGCGAATGGCGCGGTGGCCCCGCAGGTTGTTGCGTCGTCCGAAGCCGCCGAACAGCCTCCTTTGCGCATCGCGGTCCCGAAAGGCTCGCTCAACGCCGATTCCATTGCGGTGCTTGCACGCGCGGGACTGGATACGACGGGCTTGGAAAACCCCGGCCGCGCGCTGATCGTACGCAACCCGGGTGTCGAGTACATCATCGTGCGCCCGACCGACGCTCCCATCTTCGTGGAGACCGGCGCGGCCGACTGCGGCATCTGCGGCGAGGACTCCCTGTTGGAGGCGCAGGCCGAAGTCGTGGAGCTGGCCGATTTGCGCTTTGGCGCATGCCGCTTCATCGTGGCCGAGCTGGATGGCGCTCATGACCAGGTCGAGGAGCACTATCGGCGCCTCGGCTCCATCCGCGTGGCAACCAAGTATCCGCGCATCGCTGGGGCCCACTTCGCACGCAAGGGCGTGCAGGTGGAGATCGTCCAGCTGCACGGCAACATCGAGCTGGGTCCGCTCACCGGCATGTCGGAGTGCATCGTGGACATCACGGCCACTGGCACTACCCTGCGCGAGAACAACCTGGTGATCACCGATGAAGTGCTATCATCGACGGCGCGTTTTTTCGCGAACACGGCATCGTTCAGGACGGATGCACGTGTGCGCGCGCTCGGCAACGCGTTGCGCGAGAACGCGGCGGATGCCAAGCTGAAGGTAACCGCTGGCGGCGTGAAGTAACGAACGGGACAGCGGGGACGTAGACTTTTGTCACAGGCAGAACAGACAAAGGGGCGAATCCCCTTGTTACAGATTTGGAAAGGGAAAACATGCGACGCATCATATTGGCAGCAGGCGAGGAGTTCGGCCGCGCGCATCTGCAGCGCAAAAGCGCGTTCAACGCTCAGGCGCTGGCGGCGGCGACAGAGATCGTGGAAGACGTGCGGCAGCGCGGCGACCAGGCGCTTATCGAGCTTACGCAGAAATTCGACGGCGTTACGATCACGCAGCTGCGCGTGCCCCAAGAGGCAATCGAGCAGGCCGCAGCGCGCTGCGACGCAGAAACAACGCGCGCGCTCGAGCACGCTGCTAATCAGATCCGCGATTTCCACCAGCGCCAGCTGCAGCAGAGCTGGTTCGCCACGCGTCCGGATGGCGCGCTTGTGGGTGCGAAGGTGACGCCGCTCGACTCCGTGGGCGTCTACGTGCCAGGTGGTCGCGCGCTGTATCCGTCGACGCTACTTATGAATGCTATCCCGGCGAGCGTTGCCGGCGTGGAGCGCATCGTCGTGGTCACGCCGCCGTCGCGCACCGGCGAGCTCGATCCGGCCATCTGTTCTGCGGCGCTGCGGGCTGGCGTGTCCGATGTCTAATACGTGGGCGGCGCGCCATCCAACGCCCCACACGCATACGGCACGGAACAGATTGCGCCAGTCGACAAGATCACCGGTCCTGGCAACGCGTTCGTTGCTGCAGCGAAGAAGCTGGTCAGCGGCGATGTTGGCATTGATATGATCGCCGGTCCCTCCGAGGTATGCGTCGTGGCCGACGAAACGGCCGACCCGTCGCTCGTGGCAATCGATCTTATGGCGCAGGCAGAGCACGATCCGTTGGCAACGTGCTATCTGGTCACGTTTGCGGCTGACTATGCCGATGCCGTCGAGCAGGCCATCGCCGTCCACCTCGAGCAATCGACGCGAGCAGATATCACACGCGCATCGCTGGACGATCAGGGTCTCATCGTGGTCTGCGCCGACCGTGCGCAGGCGCTTGCGGCGGTCAATGTAATTGCGCCGGAGCACCTGGAGCTGCATATCGCGAACCCGATGGATGCGCTCGGCGCGATTCGCCACGCGGGTGCGATTTTCCTAGGCGAATGGACGCCCGAGGCGGTCGGCGATTACGTGGCCGGCCCTAACCACACGCTGCCGACGGGCGGCACGGCGCGTTTCTCCAGCCCGCTGTCGGTCGATGAGTTCGTGAAGAAATCCTCGGTCATCCAGTATTCGTCCGCTGCGCTCGCCGCCGACGCCGATGCCATCGTCCGCATTGCGCGTCACGAGGGCCTTTGGGCGCACGCTCGCAGTGTGGAACTCAGAATGGAATAGCACAACGGCGGTGTGATGCTGACGCCATGTGCCGGGCGTCGAACATCGGACTCAGGACGCCAAGCACCAGGCATCGGGCGCCAACATCACACCGCAAGTAAAGAAAGGAACAGCATATGGACACGGTACGCGCATCGGCGCCGCAGTTGCAGGGCATGAAGCCCTACGACCCCAAGTACCTGCCTGCCGACGTGATGATCTCGGCAAACGAGAATCCGCTCGACGTGCCCGCCGACATCCGCCGCGAAATCGAGCGTCAGATCCGCAAGGTGCCGCTCAATCGCTACCCGGATCCGCTGGCCAATGCTGTGCGCGACCTGATCGCGGAAGCGAACGGCCTTGATCGCAACCAAGTGCTCCTTGGCAACGGCGGCGACGAGCTGCTGTTCGACATGGCGCTGGCCTGGGGCGGTCCCGGAAGGACGTTTCTGAATATGCCGCCGACGTTTTCGGTCTATGCGGCTAACGCGCGCCTGACGAACACGCAGGTGATCGACGTGCCGCGTCGCGCGAATTTCGACATCGATGAGCAGGCGGTTCTGGAGTGCCTTGCGAACAACGATATCGACTACACGATTGTGAACAGGCCGAACAACCCCACGGGCAACACTGTGGATCCAGAATTCATCGTGCGCATACTGCATGCGACCGACGCGCTTGTGATGGTCGACGAGGCGTACTTCGAGTTCTCGCACGACACGATGCGCCCGTTGCTCAACCAACACGAGAACCTGATCATCCTGCGGACGTTCTCCAAGGCATTCAGTCTGGCAGGCGTGCGGCTCGGCTACGTGCTTGCATCGCCCTCGGTGATCGACGAGCTCGGCAAGGTGCGTCAGCCGTACTCGGTCGATGCGCTCTCGCAGGCAGTCGCGCGCGTCGTGTACGCGAACCGCGCGCTGTTCGTGCCCGGCATCGAGGCCATCAAAGCCGAGCGCGCCCGCGTGCTCGAGCGTTTGCGTGCGCTGCCCGGCATCGAAGCGTTTCCCTCGGAGGCGAACTACATCCTGTTCCGCATAGCGGGTGCCTCGCAGCTCTGGCAGCGTCTCTACGACGCCGGCGTGCTCATCCGTGATTTTTCGGCAACGCCGCGCCTTGAGGATTGCCTGCGTGTTTCAATAGGCACCGAGCAAGAGAACGACCGCTTCCTGGCGACTTTGGAGTCGCTGCTGTAGAAGATGGAGAAATCCGTGGGCCAAGGGCCAAACGTGGGCCAGGGGCCGGGGGCGGTGGCCCACGTGAGGATGACGGCGAACCAGGCACCAGGCACCCGGTTCGCTTGAAAGTGGCAACGAGCCAGATACCAAGCACCTGACTCGCTGGCGAGCAAGCAGGGCGAATCCCTGCACTATGTTCGAGAAAGGAAGAACGATGACGCGCAAGGCAATGGTAACGCGCACGACCAATGAGACAGACATCCAGATTACGCTGGATTTGGACGGCGCCGGTCAGGTCGATGCGGCAACCGGCATCGGGTTTTTCGAGCACATGCTGCAGGCGTTCGGGCGTCACGGGATGTTCGACCTGCGCGTGGATGCGAAGGGCGACCTGCAGGTCGACGGACACCACACGGTCGAAGACACGGGCATCGTGCTCGGTCAGGCATTCGCGCAGGCGCTCGGCGACAAGCGCGGTATCCGCCGCTTCGGATCGATCGCGCTGCCGATGGACGAGGCGCTCGTGCTGGCGGCGGTGGACATTTCTGGCCGCGGTGCGCTGTATTGGGACGTCGACGTGCCTTATGTGATGGTCGGCGATTTCGATGCGACGCTGGCACGGGAGTTCTTTATCGCGTTCGCGGCGAATGCAGGTATCACGCTGCACATCCGCCAGCTGGCCGGGGACAACGTGCATCATGTGCTCGAGGCGTGCTTCAAAGCGGCTGCACGCGCTCTGCGCGATGCCGTCGAGCTCGATCCCCGTGCAGGTGAAGCGCTGCCTTCAACCAAGGGCGCACTGTAATGGAACGCCCCATCGGAAAAGGCGCTTCATGCAAGTTCGAACGAGATGAAAACTCTGTTGCGGGACTCCGTTCCAAAACAGGCATTCCATCCATAGGAAAACATCAATGATTGCGGTTATCGATTATCACAAGGGAAACCTGAAATCCGTCGAACGCGGGCTAATCGGTGTAGGCGCCGACGCGCGCATCACCGACGATCCGGCGCAGATCGCAGTCGCCGAGGCGCTGGTGCTGCCGGGCGTGGGTGCTTTTCGCGATGCGGCGTTGTCGATGGAGGCGCTCGGCCAGACGCAGCTCGTGCGTGAGCGCATTCTGGAAGGCGTGCCGTTTTTGGGCATCTGCCTGGGCATGCATCTGATGTTCGAGGCGGGCACCGAGCATGCGCCCGACAACCCCACGCCGGGCTTGGGCCTGATCGAAGGCGTTGTCGACGCTCTGCCGCGCACCGATGCGGAAGGCCGTGCGTACAAGATCCCTC
Organism: uncultured Eggerthellaceae bacterium; assembly: GCA_964402005.1. Classification (GTDB taxonomy): domain Bacteria; phylum Actinomycetota; class Coriobacteriia; order Coriobacteriales; family Eggerthellaceae; genus CAYOBD01. The sequence continues at coordinate 418 of CAYOBD010000050.1, read as the reverse complement.
ACGTGGGCTGGAATTCGGCGGATTACGTTAGCGAACCTGGCCCGCTGTTCGAGGGCATCCCGGACGGAGAATATTTCTACTTCACGCACAGCTTCGCGGTGCCTGCATCGGCTGCGACCATCGCGACCACGCGCCATTCGGTCGAGTTCCCCTGCGCCGTACAGGTGCCGGGCCTGCCCGCCTGCTTCGGCGTGCAGTTCCATCCGGAGAAGAGCTCGGATGCCGGTGCCGCTATGCTGCGCAATTTCGTGAAGATAGTGGGGTAAAGGATGACACGCTGGAAACAGGGGCGATGAGCCAATCTCTCCAGGGGTAATCGACCCATCCACCTGCCCCCGAAAAACCGCAAGAACGAAAGGGAAGCGCAACATGTATCTTCTGCCAGCGATCGATATTCTGGGCGGGAAGGCCGTGCGTC
>CAYOBD010000049.1:0-10974 GCA_964402005.1 uncultured Eggerthellaceae bacterium | reverse complement strand
GGGGTGTACCACGATATGGACACAACTGTATCAATCTAGGGTTAACACCTCCCAAATATAGTACATATGTTCGTTAGTATCGCCCTACAATAAGCGCCGTCAGACACCCGCGGAAACGAAAGGAGAAACATGATGAGCGGATACTGCAACCCTGCCAAACGAACTGCGCTGTTCGGCGATACGGACCTTGCGAGCAGCATCCCCAATCGTTCACGCATCCTTTCACGCACCCAGATTCCGCATCCCATGCAGCGCCTCTCCCGCGAGACGCTGCCCGATCCCGCTGTTCCCCCGAAAACGGGCCAAAGGACACGCCCCTCCCTGGTTTCTTTGGCCAAGCTCCAAGAGTGCGACCAGAAGGAAGCATCCCCCCTGATACCTTCGACCGGACCAGTGTACCTGGAGGGACGACTGGTGCTGTCTCTGTCGTTCCGACTCGAGAAGCCCACAGGCAACCGCGTGCGCGTACCCGAAGGCGAGCCGCTGTTGGAGCGCTACCGTATCTGGGATGACACCGCAAAGTGCTGGCTCGCAGGCGGGCCGTGCGTTCTGCGCTTCGAATCAGCCGATGTGGTTATGAGCACGCACCCGCGGCCTGCAATCGCCTGGGTCGGCGCACTCGACGTGCGCCTTCCCGTCATCGGCATGCCCGATTTGAATGAAAGGGGCGAAGCGATCAACCGCGCACATCACCTGCGCTGGCGAAAGGAAACCCGATTCGTACGCTGAAGGAAGTCCGATTGTTGCGTGCTTGTCCGTTGCAGCGTGTCCGCTGCGAGCTCGCTCGCTAAAAAGATGGAACGTCTGCCTGGGGCAGGCGTTCCATCACATGTATGCGACGAAATCGAGGCCGGCACTGCCGACAACAGCGCGATTGGCCGCCTCGGTTGAAGGGTCACCGAAATGCCACCATTCGCTGGCAAGCTCTGTGAAGCCTGCAGCGCGGAAGGCCTCGTGCAGCGCCATACAGGCGTCGTTTTCGGCAATCGCCCAGCGATAGATGCTCGAGCTTATTGAATGCTCGTCAACGGGATAGTCGGTCAGGCGGCCCGATTCGTCGAATGCATCGAATGTCGATGGCAAATCCACCGAACTCCAATCCAACGCGCATACGCCCACGTCGATATCGGTTCCGAAATTATGGCCCGAAGCTCCCGGAGACACGAACCAATCGACCGACCACCCGCCCAACGCCGCTTGCACAGCCGGATTCTCCGCATAAGCCGCCTGGATGCCCGCCGATAGCTGGTATTGCGCCGTCATTGGACGATATGCGTCGTACACGAGCAACCGCCAGCCCGCCTCGTTGAGGGCTTCGCTCGCATAACGCACCTTGAGCGCCGTCTGATATGCACACGGCACCGCAAACTGCTCACCTCCCCAGTACGCACTGGGCTGCATGCCTTCCGCATAGCCGTCCAGCCGCAAACCGGTCACGCCTGGGATGGATTCGCCTGCACAGTTGCTCGGCGCCGCATACGAGTACGCAACATCATAGGCTGCCTCCGGCAGCACATCGGGCAAATTCACCAGCAGCAGATTCGCATCCACGCCGACGATTTGTTCGCCATATGCGATTACGGCATCGTCCGCACACGGCACTGGCCACGACTCTCGTAGACCCTGCTGCTCTTCATCTGGTATCGCCTGACCGCCCCGATGTGCGGGCACCTCCATCTCTGGAAGATACAGCAGCTTTACCGGCACACCGGCATCTACTCCTTCAACCGGGGTTATGAGCCAGCCGGTCGCATACTCTATGGGAGCTTCTTGCTGTTCATTGGATTCTTCCATCTGGTCGCCTTCCGCTTCGTAAGCCTCAACCGCTCCCGACGGATCATACGGACTTGGGACCAACGCTGCCGCGCTATCAGTCCCCGCTGTTGATCCAGACGGCACAGCTGAACCATCCGAGAGCATCTGCCAGACGATCCAGCCGCCCAACGCTGCAACGGCGATCGCCAGCAAAACCGCTATGATTGCAAGCGCCCGCATTTCCTTCTGTTTCCCTTTCCGGAGCGTGACAAGGGAAAGCTTTTCTTGCCACTGCAGCCGAACCGCTTACGTCGTTATAGCCGAGCCGTTTCCGTCGCTATCCCTCTGCTAGCTTCTTCAGCCAGTCGCGGTATTCCGTCACCAGCGCCTTCGGGCCAGACAGAGTGACGGCACCGTCCATGCCGGCAACCCAGCCGAAGAATTGCGCGCTTTTGCGCACGGTCACGCTTACATCGGCTGAGCCGTCCTTGAGCGGGTGTACTGGCACATCGCGCCCGAACCGATCCACGATGATATCCATCGCATCAGGCTGCACACGCAATTTCGCCTTCGTGACAGGTCCGTCGAACATGCCGAACGACTGATATGCGAAATCCTCGTACGCATAATTGGCAATGCGCTCGTTGCGCGTGGCGGGCTCGTCGGTCACATGCAGCAAACGCATGCGATCCACGCGATAGCAAGCGAAACCTTGATGTGAATCGCTCCAGGTGACCAGGTAATACAACCCATCCGAGAACACCAGCTGCACCGGCGTAAGCACATAAGCGTCTCCGCCATGTTGGGATTTGCGCTTCATGTTCGTATCGTATTTGAAATACATGAATTGCACTTTCCGTTTGGTGCGGATGGCCTCGTGGAGAGCATCAACATTATGGAACACCGATTCATTCTGGCTCTTGATGCGCCCGTCCACATGCACAGCGCGGTCGAGCTGCGCGCGTTCACGCACGCTGGCCAAGCCGCGAATACGCTCAACCAGGTGCTTGCTGGTGCGCTCGGTCAGGAACCTACTGGATTGCACGGCGTCAACCAGCAGCATCATCTCGGGCAGCGTGATGCCGGTGCGCTCCAGCGTATATTCGACAGGCATGCGCTGAATCGTGTTGATGGTCAAACCGAAACTACGCAGCACGTCCAAATCGCGGTAGATGCCCTTGCGCTCTGCAACGATGCCTTCATCGGCCAGCCGTTGCAGAATGGCTGTCATGGACAAGCCATGATCGGTGTCTGTCTCCTGCTCCAGCATGCGGTACAGATACAACAGCTTCAGCTTCTGCTTGGGATTGCCAGCCATAAGCGTCTCCTTCTGTTAGGGGTGTACCGTTATTGTACCATGCTTAAAACCGAGCATCGGGGGCGGCCTTGCCTGTGCTGTTTTGATACAGTAGTACACAGGCAATCGCCGTCGGAAGGGAGCGGGCTATGGCGCATATGACCGAAGAGGAGTTCGAACAGGCGGTCCAGGATGCAATCGATTCGCTGCCAGACGAGTTCCTGGATGACCTTGAGAATGTTGCGTTCATCATCGCCGACGAACCTGAAGATGCGGATTTCGAAGGTGATGGGCTTTATTCTAACGGCGGTGACTTGCTCGGGCTCTACGACGGGATATCGCTTGCGGATCGCGATACAGGATATGGCTTGAACGATTACCCCGACACCATAACCCTCTTCAAAGGACCGCACGAGCGGCTAAGCGACGATTGCAAAACGGTACTGGAGGAAATCCGCCGGACCGTCGTGCATGAAGTGGCGCACTATTTCGGAATGGACGAAGACCAAGTTGATGACATGGGCTATGCATAGCGAGGAATCGCTCAAGCGGGGCTGTTCTGTTTGTGTGCCCCCATTAGGGGTTTCTGGCTTATAGCAAAGCCGCTGATTTGCTGCGAAGCTTCCGACTCATTGCAGATACCGCTCGAGCGCATCCCACTGCCGAGCTGCCTGCTCGTAACCCTGCGCCCATGCGGCCAGCAAACGATCCGGATCTTTCTCCATCAGGCTCACGGCAACAGGTCGATCGGGCCAGATGACGAACGCCTCGCCCTCGTCATGCATGCGCTCAAGCTCGTCGTATTGCGCGTTATGCATCGCGGCGCGGCGCTCGCATGCTTCCACGAAGCAAGGGTAATCGCGATAGCGCAGGCGCTCCAGTGCAACCAGCGGGCTGGGCTGCAGCCGATGATCGCGCGGCTTCGACACAACGACTACCAGCTTCGAAGCGGATGATGTTGCACGGGCGTGCGCAAACGGCACACTGTCGCAAACACCACCATCCAGGTAATGCTTTCCGTCGATTACCACGGGAGCGCTCACAATGGGCATGGACGTCGACGCAATCAGGCAATCCGCCCCGCGCGCAACATCCATCGGCCGATCGAATGCATGGTATGCAGCTATGCCGTCTTCCATGCACGACGCGACCGATGTGAAGCGGATGGGCGATTCCCCAAACCACGAGTAGTCGATGTGCTCCAGCCGGTTGGGAATCACATCGAAGATGAACCGCCCACCGTACGCGCTGCCTGTACGCACGCGCGATTGCAGCGAGAAGAAACGCCAGTCGTGCGCGTATTTCATATTCATGTAGCACGACCGCCCGGTAGCTCCGGATGCATAGCTGAAACCCACAGCCGCGCCTGCAGAAACCCCGACAACATCACTCGCAAGAAGACCGCGGTCGAGCATGCAATCAAGCACGCCCGCGGTAAACTGGCAGCGCATCGCCCCACCTTCAAGCGTCAGGGCAAACGGCATCACCGGGTAATCCTGCCACACAGGATGATCCACCAATGTGCCCGGTTCGCGCACGAGTCTCCTCCGTTTCCGATGCCACCATCACCAGCGTGGGGCAAGCACACTGCAGCTCTGTTACACATCGCCGATGCGGAGCACGCCTGCTGCAGCACTGTTACAACGACTAGTCTTGCTCCGCATCAGTTTTATCCCGCAATTGCTTTGCTCCGCGCCACTTTATTCACCATGCTAACACGCGCGATACAGCGCAATCGCCTCAGGTGCGCTACACTAACGGTGAAATCATTCCCGAGGGGAGGCAACATGGATATCCTCGAAGCGATTGAGCAGCGCATCTCGTGCCGCGCATTTGCCGGCGTGCCCGTCGAGCAGCAGAAAATCGACATCCTTGCCGAGGAAATCCGGCTCATCAACCGAGAATCCGGCCTGAACTTCCAGCTGTACGGCCCACGTGGCAACGGCGACGGTACGGCGATCGACATGAGCGCCAAGATGTTTTCGGGCAACCCGCCGCTATATGTAGCGCTAGTCGGCCCCGAAGACCCCATTTCACAGGAGAAGGTCGGCTACTACGGCGAAGGTCTGGTTCTGCTTGCAACGCAGCTCGGCCTTGGCACGTGTTGGGTGGCAAGCACCTATAACCGCGAAACCACGCGCGCCGAACTGCGCGAAGGCCAAAAACTGCACGACGTGGTGCCCATCGGCTATGCACCGGAGAAGCTGCCGCTTAAAGTGCGCACCATCCGCTCGTCCATACGCTCGCGCTCGAAAAAGCCCGAGGATCTGTGGCGTGGCCCTGCTCCGTTTAATCAAGCACCCGAATGGATTCAGGCGTGCATCCAAGCCGTCTGCAAAGCACCGTCGGCAATCAACGAGCAACCGGTCGTATTCGTGCGCGAGGCGCAGGATCAGCCGATCCGCGCCGAGCTCGTCCGCGTGAAAAGCGGGCAAGAGTACACCGACCTGGGCATTGCCAAGCTGCACTTTGAGCTGGTTGCTGCCAGCTATGGCATCAATGCCGCCTGGGAATGGGGCGATAAAGGCATATTCGGCAAATAGCCGACGATTGCCGCCGCGCAGCTTTAAGCGCTGCAATATGATTGCGCTATGCTTGTGCCGTTAACGGGCACCGAAAAGGATCAACGTATGCTCCATTTGAAAAAAGTCCTGCTCGCGAAGCCAAAGCCCCATGAGAAAGTCGAGCTGCAGATGCTCACTACGCCGTGGGGCGAAGGCGAAAGCGGCAACGATGCCGAAAACGGCGTTGGCGCCGAAGACGGCATTCTGAGCTTTGACGATGGAGGGTTTTCCGACCACCCCACCCCGCAGTTTGCCCGTGCGCAATGGATGTCCCTTAACGGCACGTGGGATTGCGCATTCGTTCCTGACGCTTACCAGCTCCAAGACAACCTGGAATTAGTTGTACGTATGGCCGAACCGCCTGCCACATGGCCCGAGCGCATCCGCGTTCCATTTTCCCCCGAAGCTCCGCTCTCAGGAGTCGGACACCAACTGCAGCCCTGCGAGCTCCTGTGGTACCGGCGCACGATCGACCTAGCTGGAGAGGGATTTCCTCTTCGTTCTGAAAACGCTGACGGGAAGCCCGATTCATCCAATCGCATACTGTTGCATTTCCAGGCGGTCGATGCGGTGTGCGCCGTCTGGTGCAATGGGCAACTGCTCGGCACCCATGAGGGCGGATACACGCCGTTTTCATTCGATGTCACCGACTGCCTGGCAATCGCGGACGATGCGACGTCTGCGCTCGAGTTGCTCGTATGCGTCGCCGATCCGAGCGAGTTCGGCGGTCAGCTGCGCGGCAAGCAGCGCATCGATCGCGGAGACATCTGGTATTCCGCGCAAAGCGGCATCTGGCAGGACGTCTGGCTGGAAGCCGTGCCGCGCGACCATATGATTCAAGCGATGTTGCAGCCCGATGCAGACACGGGCATCCTTGCCGTCGGGGTGCGTCTAGACACGCAAGCCTCCCACAAACTGCACTTGGAAGCGCTCGACGCTGATGGCCGCTGCCTTGCCGATGCATCATGCGAGACCGCCGACACCACGGCTGCACTCGCGCTGCACATTCCCGAACCGCACCTGTGGTCGCCCGACAGCCCGTATCTGTACCGCCTTCGTCTCACGTACGGCGATGACGCGGTGGAAAGCTACTGCGCATTCCGCACGGTGGAAATGCGCCGCGATGAAGCGGGTGCGCTGCGCGTTTATTTGAACGGATGGCCCATCTTTCTCAAAGGCGTACTCGACCAAGCATATTGGCCCGATGGCCTCATGACCGCACCTGCCGACGCAGCACTTGTACACGACATTCTCGCGATGCGAGAGCTCGGTTTCAACATGATGCGCAAGCATATCAAGATCGAGTGCGAGCGCTGGTACTACCACTGTGACCGATTGGGCATGCTCGTATGGCAGGACATGGTCACCGGCGGGGCGGCTCAGATGGACACATGGCAGTCCAGCTACAAGCCCACATTGTTCCGCATCAGCTGGAACCATTATCGGGATACGATACGCAGCCACCAGGAAAAACTGGGTGCCGCAGATGAAGCATACCGACGCGAGTGGATGCGCACCTGCCGCCTGACGATCGAACTTCTGGGCAACCATCCCTGCATTATCACCTGGGTGCTGTTCAACGAAGGCTGGGGGCAATTCGACGCGCGCGCTGCGTATGCGATGGCAAGCAAACTCGACCCGACGCGCCCCATCGACGCCACGAGCGGCTGGTACGACCAAGGCTGCGGAGATTTCCACAGCGTGCATAACTATTTTCGCGATATGGCTGTTTGCCGTGACGGCGCACGCTGGCGCGACGGCAGAGGACGGGCTTTCGTTGTGTCTGAGTTCGGCGGCTATTCACTGCACGTCGCAGGGCACACCTCACTCGATGAGGTATACGGTTACGAAGTCTACGAGGATCCGCATGCTTGGCAACAGAAGGTGCGCGAGGCGCTGGCCGAGATGGATGCCCTCGAATCGCGCGGCCTCGCTGGTTACGTATACACCCAGGTAAGCGACATCGAAGAGGAAATGAACGGCCTGCTCACCTACGACCGCCGCGTAAACAAAATGCAGGAATGATTAGAAGAACGAGAAGAGCTTGTACCTGTCTCGTTTCGCTTTCCGCTCTATCATCAGGCAAGGGCATTGAGCTCCTGCCCATACGAGCCGCATCGGCTACATCTTCTCGAGACATAGACCCTTATCGTCGTTGTACAGGAAATATGTCTTCGCGTTTCCCGCGAGCGTCAAATCGTAGCTGTTCGCGGCGTTTCCGATGTGGATTCCGTTGCTTCGGCAAAACCCAAATCGATGCCTTCGCCGCGCGTTAGCTCGAAGCCGACATCGTTCAGCCCAATCACCAAATTCGCCGCTGCAGCTTGGGCGTTCATGTCGGAAGTGACATTGGCGCTGGATACAAGCCCCTTAAGCTGCTGGAAGTTGCCCGACTCCGCAATGAACACGACCGAATTGTTGCCGACGACCACGCCGTCTTCGTGCGCAACCGTACCGGTCGCCACCACGTAGGACATATCGTCCTTCGAGTATTCGCCCTCGTTGGCGATATCGGGCACATTGGATGCCATGTACCCGTACATGTCCTTGGTCTCATCGCCCACGGATGAGAAAATGCGATACCCGCCAGCTTCGCTTATCAGGATTTCCGTACCGTCCTTAGCGTAGGTCACGCTTTCCGAGTTCGACTCTTTCACCTGATAGCCCTCGGCTTCGAGCGCCTCGATCAGCTCCTTGTCCCGCATGTAGCACGCATCGCGGAGACCGACATCGACAGGCTCCTGCTGAGCTGCGGGTTCACTGCTTTGGGCGCCCTGGCCACCCTGGTTGCCACCCTGCGAAGCCGTGCTGCCACCCGAACCACCGCATCCCGCAAGCAAGATCACTGCGATTGCCACGACTGCCGCAACCGCGCGTATCGCCATCTTCACCTTACTTCCCTTGAACATAGTGCTTCTCTTTCTTCACCGAGGAGTTTCTTTCTGGGCCGATTGTACAGTGGTGCAGCATGGAGCAATTTGCGCTAGAACTCTATTGCGCCAGAGCGCGCGTCAGTGTGAATTCCTCATTCCGCACGCCCTAACGCATTTTCAAGTTAACTGGCACATTTTGCATAACACCGTGGACGTTCCCCGGCGTTACACCCCTTACTTCTTCCCTTGACGACGAATCGCCACAAGCACGATGAACGTGAACAGCGCCACAATAGCACCGCCGGCGAAAATCAGCGACGAGGGAGTGAACCCGTCGCCTACGACGCCGAACCCGATCATTGCACCCGACGAGGCAGATATGGCGCTGCCAATCCACGGACCGATCAGCATGGGCACAAGCACGACCATGAAGATGCGAATACCCTGGTACAGGCCCACGCGATCGAGCGGCGTGTTGTTGCGGATCTCGGCGCCGAAGCACGCGACCGACCCCAGATAGCCCGACAGCATGAGCATGCTGCCCACGAACACGCCCGGCGCATTCACGAGCACGGTTAGGATGGCGCACCCCGCCAGGAACAGCACAAGCGGCAGGATGATGCTGCGCGAGAAGCCGCGGCGATCCACCGTACGCCCGTAGAAGATAGTAAACACGGCAGCGATGACGATGCACGGCGCCATCACAAACACGTAGTTCTCACCAAGGATGTAGGGAAGCCGCAGATACAGAACGTAATATGGCATGATCACCTGCATGGCGATGGCGAACACGCAGTATGCAAGCAGCACGAGGTATAGCATGCGGTTCGCGGTCATGGCGCTCGGGCGGAATCCGTAAAGTACCTCAGACAGATACCCCGAATCGCGGCGCGGCTCGGGATGGCTGTCCTTCATCAGGATGCCCGTGATCAGGCCGACCGCCAGCACAATCGCGCCGATGATCGTGAAGAACAGTGGGTAATCGTACGTGACCGAGCCATCCGGTCCAACGATCATCAAGAACATCGCGCCGCCGAACACCGCCAGCATGCTGAGCAGCGGCATCGAGCTGTTGACACCTTCAACGCGGCCGCGGTTGGTGTCGTCGGTGATATCGGTCATCCAAGCGTTGAAGGCGCTATCGTTAGCCAGACTACCGAAGAACGTCATGATGCAGTCGAATACGATGGTGAGCGTGATGCCGAGCGCCGCAGCAGCAGCTGCATCGCGCGCTAGGGCGTCGGAGATGTTCTGCAGCACCGCGAAAGCGCAGATGGACAGGCCCCATAGCACCGTGCCCACTACGACGAACGCCTTGCGGCGCCCGACGCGGTCGCTCCACACACCCGCGAGCAGCGTCGTGGCGGTGGCCGTTATGGCCGACGCGCTCACCATGAGCGCCACATCCGAAAGCGATGCGCCGAACACGTCCTGAATGAACAGGTTGAAGAAATTGTTCTCGACCGCCCAAGCAATCTGGCCGATCAGCGACAGCATGATGATGAGGAACCATGCCTTGCCCGGAATGGGCGTGCGCTGCACTGCAGTCGCTCCTTCGTTTTTGGTGCTTGGCTTCATCGCGCACCTTCCTTCTACCCCATTTTCGCTATAGAAACAAAATAGCACTGATTCGCCCCAATGAAACGACCAGGGCATCGCTCGCGCGCGGCGATAATGCTGAGACGAGTTTTATACCGCTGGGATGGCCTTTTCATCCCAAGACGCAACGTTCATTAGAACAAAGACAACTGCCGCGGCGCAGCAGCATCATCCGAGCGTTCGGGGCGCACAAGCAGCTCGTAGCCAGCGGTACTTGCAGCGGATGGCGGCTGCGCGCCGTCAAGCCAAGCATCGACCTCGTCGAAACGCAGTAGCAGAGGCATGCGGTCGTGGATCGGCTCCATCCAGCGGTTCGGCTGAGCCGTGACGATCGAGCAGCGGTCGCCCTGCCTCAACCCCGCCATCAGCAGTGGAAAACCGTCGACTGCATCGAAACGGTACTGCCGCTTCATGGGGCGACCAGTGCGCAGACTCGTCTCGGTCTCAGTTGCATGCGGCTCGAAGAACGCAACCGCAGGAATGATGCAGCGCCCATCGCGAAACGCATCACGCCACATCGCCGAACCGCTCAGAGCGGATTCTATGCGCGTATTGAACACGGGATTTGCACTCCACTCGGTTGCGAACCCCCAGATGTGCTCGCTTGCGGCAAGCGCATCGCCATCGCGCCCGATGGTCGCAATCAGATTGCCGGGTCGCGCTTGGGCGCGTACAACGTTCGGATCGTCACCAAGCGCGCGCAATCCTGCGCGCCGCTCAACAGCAGCCACCACGTCGGCCACCTCTTCGGCGCTCAGCATTACAAAACGCCCGCACATGATTCGTCATCCTGGTGTTTTGCTATTTCCATCGCGGCAGTTCCCTATTGTAGAACCGTAAAGTCATCTGGCATCGCAAGACAGCGTTTCACCAATACTTTCAAATC
>CAYOBD010000048.1:0-11101 GCA_964402005.1 uncultured Eggerthellaceae bacterium | reverse complement strand
AGATGGCTGATTGGCTTGAATGCCTCTTGATATCCCATAATGCCTCCTTCTAAAATACAAACAATTGTACGTTATTAGAATAACAAACAAGTGTTCGTATTGCAATAGCCGCGTTCGTTTTCGGCAGTCAAGAATCGGTCAAGAATCCAGTCAAGAATCGTTCCAAAAGGAGCGTTTCGGACTGTTAGGGAGTGTAAGTAGGAAAAGATCTCTGACCAGCAAAAACGTTCCGAAGTGTTATGCAGCGTTTTGCGTTTCGAGCGTCCTCTCAAGGCGGAGGTCGCCGGTTCGAATCCGGTCGGAGCTACCAGAAACCTCAGGTCAGCCCATTGCGCGGCTGGCCTTTTCGTTTCATTGTGGCTTCTGTAGCCCTTTGGGGCACATTCATAACAAAACCGTCTCTAAAACCTCGTCGAAAAATCCTTTCGATAGAGACGTCACGACTAGGTTGGCAACCTTCTCTACGTTATCGGCGATAGGATGCCCCTGCGCGGCCTTGCGGGTGCCTTCCAGTGTTGCCAATACTGCCATTATGCGTCTCCTTCCGGTCGGTTTCCGAATGCGGCGGGGAAGAGGGCTTCGGCAATGAGCGATATGCCAGCTATCCTCCCCTCCATCGAAAAGAGGAGATGCCGGTGCCGCTGTGGCTGCGTTGCTGCTTGCGGCAGATCCGAAGCTCTAGCGGCATATCGAGGTTGGAGAGACGTTCCGCTCGCGCAGGCGCACTGGGCCGGAGAAGGCGCCCAGCCAGTACAGGGTGCGCTACTGACGGCGGGGCCCGGCCGCCTGCCGGGCCCTGGTTCCGCAAGGTTGAGATATCTGCGATAATCGGTCGTATATGGAAGCAGGCGGCCGTCCGCGCCGCCGCACGCCCGAGACCTAAGGACCGCCATGAACGCTGAAACCATCGAAAGGAAGACGCTGCCCAAGCGCCTCCTGGCGCTTTTCCTCGCGCTTGCGGTTGCCGTCGCGACCGCGGTTTCCGTAGCGCCCGGCACTGCGTTTGCGGTCGACTACATCTACGACTATGACGGCCTGAAAACCGCATGCGAAGAAGGCAGCGGCACCTACACGCTCTATTGTCGCATCACCTATCCGGGGGATCAGTGTCCAAGTGTTGATTACGCAATCACCATCGACCTCGCGGGCAACGAGATCTCCGCGGATCGTGCTAGCGATGGATTTGTAGTCACTGGCTCTCTCACCATCGAGGACAGCGGGACCGGCGGGAAGATAACTGCGCCAACTGGCGTTTATGTTTCTGGAGGGACATTCACCCTGGAGAGCGGCACCATAGCAGCCGGCCCATATGGCGTATACGTTTCCAAGGGCGTTGCTGAAATAAAAGGCGGGGCCATCGTCGACTACGTAACCATGGAGTCCGGCGTGCACGTCGCCGGCTCGGATGCGACGCTCAAGCTCTCCGGCGCCCCGTACATCGCAAGCGGCTACGAAGCTGGAATTGTGCTTGAGGGAAGCAATCCCCTGGTCATCGCCGGGCAGCTCTCCCACACCACGCCCATCAGCGTGGATTGGTACCCTTCTCCCGGCGTCCACACCGGCGTCTTCACCTCGGGCTACTCCGACTACTGCGGGGAGACGGACCCCAGCACGTACTTCACCGCCGCCAGGAGCGGCTACATGGTGGTGAGGGACGGCGACGAGGCCGCCATCGCCAAGGCGTACACGGTGACCTTCGAGAACGACGACGGGGCCGAGTTGCAGAGCGGGCAGGTGGCCGAGGGCGCATCTCCCAAGTACGCCGGCGAGGCCCCGGCCAAGGATCCGACCGCCCAGCACACCTATACGTTCACTGGTTGGACCGACGGGACGAACGACTACGCCCCGGATGCGGCCCTGCCCGCCGTGACGGGCGACGTCACCTACACCGCCACCTACAGCGAGGCCCCGAGGAAGTACGAGGTGACCTTCAAGAACGACGACGAGGCGGGGACCGTGCTGCAGACCGGCCAGGTGGCTTACGGCCAGACGCCCGAGTATGAGGGCGATGGGCCCACCAAGCCCGCGACCGCGCAGTACACCTACAAGTTCAAGGGCTGGTCACCCGAAATCGCCCCCGTAACCGGCGACGTCGCCTACACGGCGACCTACACCGAGGCCGTCAACGAGTACGCCGTCAGATTCGTGGACGAGGACGGGACCGAGCTGCAATCCTCCAAGCTCGCCTACGGCGAGACCCCGAAGTACACAGGCGTCGAGCCCGCCAAGCCCGCCACCGCGCAGTACACCTACGAGTTCAAGGGCTGGGATCCCGAGATTGCGGCCGTGACCGGCGACGCCACCTACACGGCGACCTACAACAGCACGGTGAACGAATACATCATCACCTTCGTCGACGATGACGGGACCGAGCTGCAGTCTGGCAAGGTCGCCTACGGCGAGAATCCCGAGTACACAGGCGCCGAGCCCACAAAGCCCGCGACAGCGCAGTACACCTACGAGTTCAAGGGCTGGGATCCCAAGATCGCCGAGGTCGCGGGCGACGCCACCTACAAGGCGACCTACGAGGCGACGCCGGTGCCAGCCAAGAAGGCAACGCTCACCTTCGATCTGGGCGGCGGCACGCTGGATGGCAAGACCGGCAAGATCACCGTCGAGGCCAACGTGGGCGACACGGTCAAGCTGCCCGGCGCCCCCACCAAGGACGGCTACACGTTCAAGTGCTGGAAGGGCTCTGAGTACGCAGCCGGCGCAGACTACAAGGTAGAGGGCGACCACTCCTTCACTGCCGAGTGGGAGAAGAACGCAGGCAGCGGCACTGCTGCCACCGCTAAGGCCGCCACGCCCAAGACCGGCGACGGCAACGGCATGCCCGTGGCCGGGCTCTTGACAGCCGCGCTCCTGGCGCTCTGCGTCATCGCTGCGTACGTTGTCAGGCGCCGCAGGGACAGCTAGGCTTCACCCGGCGACGCAGCCTGGCAGGGGCTGCAGGGACGGTAAGGGGCATCGACATGAACCGCGTGGCGAATGGCGGGCGGCCGCCGCGCTCCTGGCGCTCTGCGTCATCGCTGCGTACGTTGTCAGGCGCCGCAGGGACGGCTAGGCAACCCCGGGGGGGATGCAGCCTGCCCGTCCCGGCAGATGCGCATATGCGTTGCCCATTCCACCGTTTGCATCCTTCGAAACAGGACACTTTCAGGACGCATTGCGTATCGTGTCAGATATAGATACATACACCCGATTGAAGCGTTGTGCAGCGCAGATAGTTTTACATGCAAATGCGCATTACCGTTTTCTATCGAGAATCGGCTTGAGTCGATAGAAGGGAAAAGGCGGGATTCCGCAAAGAAAGATGAAACGAAAAGGGCTACTCTGTCGTATAAAGGAATAGTGAAGAAAAGAATTGTATGGTAAACGAGAGATCCCAAGATGAGAGGAAGGGTTAGACATGGCGGAGTACAACAAAGAAATGACTCCGGAGCAGATATTGGCGGCGGCGCAAGAAGAGGGCTACGAGCTCAGCGACGAGCAGCTGGACGGAATCGCCGGTGGTGGACAGTGGACGAACGAATGCTGTCCCAACTGCGGACACACGGGCACCATGTATTGTCCGGGCACGGGCGAGTCAAGATGCGGCAAGTGCGGTCTCAAATGGTAGTGAGATAAACCACTGCATCATTATGCTGTGGGGAAACATCGATGATTAAATCGGCATGTTTGACCCCCCAGATCAGGTGAGTCATCCGAGCACGTTTGCGCACTTCGTCGTGCACGAATCCCTGGGGCATATCGGGTAGCCACCCGCAATGGCTTCCAGCTCTTCTTCCGATAGTGAAGCGCCCATCTTTTCGCAGAGTTCTTTCAGCTCGGCGACGCTTGTGCACGACTTTGCCATTTCCTGAAGTTCGGGGCTCAAATCCTCGAGTTTCATAGCTGTCCCTTCCTTCATTCAATTGGAGCCAGATCTTCTCAACATGCCGATTCGACAATCCCTCTCCGTTGTTTTAGCGGAAGGGGGAAGCCTCAATATGCAGCGCCATTAACCATTATGCACGAATGCAGTCGGCCAAGACAGGCTAAGTGAGATTAATGACGATGTCCTTTCGAGCTGAAGTTCTGATTGCCCGACTCCTTGCCATTTGCTCCAAGCTATCAACTAATAAAAACGCTATCATTCCCATATATACTCAACCATTAAAAGGCGGCATCATGATCAATCTCAGGGCTCCAAAGATCGCATCCATGGTTTTCGCTATCGTTATGGCGCTTGCTTTTGCAATGCCCGCGTCAGCGGCTGCAGAGCAATTAGAGGTCAATGTCGAAAGTCATACGAACGCTAACGGTTTGGAGACGCTGAGCGGTCTTGCCATCGACGGTGTGGACGCTCCGAATCCGGGGACTCCTCTTGACGACAAGGCGCTAGTAAGCTCGAATGAAAGAGCGGAATGGGAGATCCCCGTTCTCTGGGTTGCGGACAATTTAGAGCTGTCCACTGAAGCGCAAGAGGGCAGATCGTATCTTCCAGCTCTCGTGTTTTACCTGCCCCAAGGTTATGCCAGTGCCGAAAACGAGTTTACGGTTACGCTATCCGATTCGCTCACCGAGCTGTTCGGAGGCAGCGAAGTCGTGTCGGTGTATGATGCCCGAACGGGTATTACCTATATCGTGCCTGCCTCGCTCAGGGATTTCTTTACAAGTGCGCAGCGCGATGCGGTTGGTGAGCAATCGGATTGGGGCCAGACGACATCGGAGTCTTCGGAAGCTCCTTCTGCATCCGACAATCGCAGCTTGATAGACATTTACTGCGCCCAGACGGCGCGCGATGCGTTTACTGACGAAGACCTCGAGTTTATTCTCGATCTCATCTTGAACAAGCTCGAACCGCAGGCAGTCGAGTTGCTACTCGACAGCTTCCCGGCATTTAGGGCTGCTGCAGACCAGGGGCAGATCGGCAGGGAAATCGGTCTTTATGTGTACTACGAAGCCGGGGACAAAGACGGCATTGCGGAGCATGAGGTTGCACCAAGCGGAGCGCTCGCATACGTGGCCTCCAGTCCCGTTGTTGATGGCGATAGCGTCAAGTTCTGCTACATGATCGGCGTAGACTTGTCTAGCCTTGTCTTAGTGGATGACGATGATTCTCCCGTAAGGAGTTCAACGACGGGCAAGTTCGTGCTCGTTCGTGAGGGCGAAAACATGATTACGTTAGAGAACACCATTGTGCACGAGATGTTCCATGCCGTCATGGACGACTATAACCGAACAGGAATGCTCGGTGCTACCGACATACGAAACGCTATAACTGATGAAAAGGGAAATTACCCAACTCAGGAGCTCAAGGATCTGCACGAAGCCATCAGTTTTCCGCGCTGGTTCGTAGAGGGGAGCGCTTCGTCAGTTGAAAACGTCTATGATTTCCGCAACAGCATGTTCAAGATGCTGCGGGCGGAGCAGGGAAGCGATACGAAGTTCACTGATTATTACAATGCTGATGGCTTGCTGTATAACTATCTCAACGCGACATCGGACAAGAAATCGCTTTATTTTGACCTTGAGTTTTCCGATGGATACGACGAGAACGGAAACGTAGTGGATACAGATCAAAGTCGATACGTTTCCGGTTACCTTGCTACCCTGTATCTAAGTGAGTTGGCTGCGAAGAAAACAATGGGGTCCGCTATCAAAGAGACCGAGGACACGGTCGCTATATCGTCCGAACGTTTGCGTGCTGGACTCAACTCGATTCTCGAGCGCATGCACAATGGAGAGACGATGGACCAAGTTGTGAGCGATATCTCGCCCGTTGATGCCAATGGAAAAAAGCTCTATTCGGATACCAACGATTTCGAAGCGAAATTCATAAAGGGTGCAGGCGCGAAAACGGCCACGAGTGTCAATTATTCAGGTGACAACGCATCGATCGAGTTCGTCACAACGTTCTTGAACTACCTAGTCGCGATCGAGAATACGATGGGGCAGGATAAAAAGCCAGCAGGTTCGATTCTCATGGACTTCGGCACAGAGCTTGACAGTCCCCTCTATGGCACCAAGGACTCGCATTCGGATTTCTTCCAGATCGTTGAGTCGAACGAATTGGTGGAATCGACGGTGCCGAATGAAGTAGCCCTCGCGGGGGGCGGCAAGTCGGAAAGCGGTACTGCTGGGAACTCTGGGGATGCGGCAAAGCTGGCTGCCAAGGCGGCGAGCAATGATTGTGAGGTTGCGACGGCTGAGGCATCCGTTGAGCAAGCAGGGAATGTGACCTCCGACGCGCAGACGATGGATGCAGCTTCTGATACACAAGCGAAGAGCGAAAACCCTGAAGTGCAGGTAGAGGAGGCAAACTACGATGAGCAGCCGACGGAGGAAAGCTCTGATGCGCAAAAGGGGAATACGGACGCTTCGGCTGCAGAGGAGCCGTCTGCTTTAGCCGCGTGACAACGTCATCTGCCCGTATCCATCCTTTGATTCCATAGTAATTAGAGTTTGCAATGTAGGATAATGCAACCGGTGAGCATAGAATTCCAAGCGCTGAAGAAAGACGAATGGAGGATGCCATGAGCCTGTGGGATGAACTCGAAAAACTGAAGTCGTATAACTGGGTTGAGCTTTCGCATACGGTCGATAACAGCAGTCCTGTTTGGAGCGGCATGGGCGAAGGGGTCATGGAGCTCGGCACGGTGATCTACGACTATGAAGAGCATCCGGACATACTTAAGTGCCGCATCCAGACATTCAAGTTCCCCGGTCAGTTTGGCACGCATATCGACTTTCCGGTGCATTTCACGCCTGGAAAGGCGGCATCTGAAGAATGGGGCCCGTATGATCTCGCGCTACCGCTCGTGGTAGTCGACATCAGCGAAAAGGTTGCCGAGGATTCCGAATATGCCGTCACGATGGATGACATTCGGGCACACGAGGAAGCGCATGGGACTATTCCGGCTGGCTGCTTCGTTGCGTTGCGCACAGATTGGTCGAAACGCTGGCCTGATAACGATGCGCTCAACAACTACGATGCAGAGGGCGGGGAGCATGCACCTGGATGGTCGCTCGATGTGATCAAGTTCTTGTACGAAGAGCGCGGCATATACGCAAGCGGCCATGAGACCATCGATACGGATGCCTCGAAGGTGGCTGCAGCGGCTGAGGATCTGATTTGCGAGCGGTACGTGCTAGACAGCGGCCATGTGCAGCTTGAGCTCATGGATAATCTCGACAAGGTTCCCGCTACGGGAGCCGTCATCTTTGTTGCTTGGCCGCGCATAGCCGGTGCGAGCGGTATGCCCGTACGCGCTTGGGCGATTTTCGAATAGGCAGCAAAGCGAAAACGCTTTGCAGGGAGCAGAAACGATGGCGCAAGGCTGCAACAGCTTTGCGCCATCTTGCATTCTCATTAGAAATACGTGCACCGATGAGGTTGGAAAGGCAAGTAGTTGGGTGTACGATGCGGTCAGGCGCATTTCGAGAGGAGCAGCCATGACTCGGATGAAGAGGTTACTTCCCGTCTTTACAGCGATTTTAGTTGTTGCAGCTATTTTCGGAACTCTCGCAAGCTGTAGCTCGGGTCCCTCGATGCCGGGGGATGCAAAAGCGGCAATCGATGATGCGGCAGCGTTCGCTGATGACCTTGCAGCGCATTTCGAAGGGTACATGCAGTCGTTTGACACTGAGAATGGCCTGAATGAGCAATCGAGCGCATCTAAGGATGATCTTGATCAATACCTGAGTCGGATCCAAGCGGATATTGATGCCATCGAATCATCGCAGGGCATATGGGTGGGGCGCGAAGAGGCGCTCATTGCCATGAAAAACCTCAAGGACGCTGTGAACTACGAAAAGGATATTGTCGAGGCACAGAAAACCGCATCGTCTGCTGCTACGGGCGAAGGATCCGTAGCGGCGATGGAGATCATCGATGCTCTTTACGGAGCATACAAGAAGATAGATCCCCCAGATTGCTTGAGGGATTATCTTGACAACACGCTAGAAACACTGCCGACGATATATTCGGCACTTATCTACAACGCAACCGGTCCAGACTCGACGTTGTCACAATTCACGTACACTGAACTTTTAACCTGGTGGTTCACAAAACAAGTTGCATATGACAACGAATGCACGAGGATCTTGATCAAGCAATGCAATGAGTCCCATGATGAGCTCGCAAGCATTTTGAGCGGGAAAGTGCCAGGTGGTTCCCCGACTGTTGAGCTGGATATAATCGATGAAATCGCACCTAACCTGTACCAGTCGCTCGACTCTGCCGCTCTCGTCGGCGTAACATCTTATGATGGAAACCACAATGTTAATGTGGAGGCCGAAATCGTCGGTTTCAGTCAAAAATTCGAGCAGAAATATAAGCTCGCGCAAGGCTATAACTATCTTCCCATTAAGCCAGCGCTTCTTCCCGAACAGCAGCTTCCAAACCTGGCGAATAACTCGACGACGCAGATGAACGTAAAGGTAACCGATGCCGATAGCGGTGAGGTGCTTGCGCAGGAATCGCATAGCATTGATTTGCTCAGCATCTACGATTTCAAATGGAGCAACGATGAGTTCGGCGCGACGGCGGCATTCGACATCATGGCCTGGCTTCGCCCGCAGGCTGATGAGGTGAACAAGATCAACCGCGAAGCCGCAGATGTTCTGGGCGATTGGACGAATGGGCAGTATCGCACCATAGCGGGCTACCAATATGGAACGGATGCATTGGCGACTTTGTACCAGGTTGCCGCAATACAAAAGGCGATATCTGACAACGGAGTCGTCTATGTGATGGACAATTATTCCTATAAATCGGATCAACACGTGCTTACGCCCGATGCAGTGGTCCAGAAGAAGCAAGGTCTGTGCATCGAGACGTCTCTTCTTATGTCAAGTTGTCTTATGTCGGCCGGGATGCATCCTCTGATTATCCTGTCGCCTGGGCATGCCCAGGTTGCGGTTGAAACGTACTCTGGTTCAGGTAACTATTTCCTGATAGAAACGACCACGCTTCCCTATGATGGGCTGAATCTGAAGCTAAGCGAAACAGAACCAGCTTTCTACAACGGTCTGCTTGCATCCGCCAAGACGGAAACAGGTGACAGATACTACTGGACGCTGAATGGAACTTCCGATGAATGGGAGACCTACTTCAATTACATCAGCGATGGTAGCGACGAGTTCGGCGGTGTGTTTGTAATCGATTGCAACCTTCAACCGGTCATGGGCATACAGGGGCTTGAGAACATCTAGCGGTGCGTACTTTTAAGGTTGGAATCTCGGAATTACGGCACGTCAAAACAGATTTTTTCAAGGCCAAAGACTGGATATATTCCTATTAATGGTATGATTTAAAACTAATATGCCAGAGCCTGGGAGTTTGCCATGAAACGCCGTTCCGCTTTTGCATTCGTAGCCGCTTTGATTGCCGTCGCTTTCACGTTCGCGCTTTGCATAGCGCCTTGCGCATATGCGGCAGATGCGATGACCGTGTCATACAACGGGGGCCAGGCCAGCAGTTTCAATTCCGTGAAGGATGTAAACAGCTGGTTGGCGAAGAGCGTGAAGAACAATGGAACAAGCGGCACGTATACTATTACGCTCAATAGCAAAGTAACTGCAAACGCACCTTTGGAAATACCTGCAAAAGCAAAAGTCGTACTGAATCTTGAAGGCTTTGATTTCGACCGTGGTCTGACCAGTGCAAGTAGCTCTGGACATGCAATACTTGTCAAGAGCGGCGCCACGCTTACCGTGAACGGGAAAAACCCTACTACTCGAGAGCTCAGCCTATGGAACAGCAAAGGTGGCAAGTACAACCAAGCTGTGGACAATGTTGGCGGTGTGATCACCGGCGGTTATAGCACTAACAGGGCCGGCGGCATCCACATAGAAGGCGGTGCACGTGTCACGCTCAACGGTGTAACCGTGGCTGGCAACCGCGCAGAGCAGAACTGGGGCAGCGACGGATATGGCGGCGGCATCTGGGCCAACGGAAGCGATGTGCAGCTGTGCCTGAACAACTCGATCGTCACCGGTAACTATGCCTACAACGACGGAGGAGGAATCTACAGCAACGGAAGCCTGTTCGGTTTGTACATGGTCGGTTCGCGCGTAGATTACAACTACGCAGATCGCAATGGCGGCGGCATCGCCACTACCAAAGACGATACGATGATAAGCGGAGACGCCAAGACAACGGTGTCAGGCAACAGCTGCGGAGGCTCTGACGGCGGCGGAATCTACGCCAAGGGAGAAACGACCATAAAGGGCTTTACCGTAGCCGACAATACGAGTCCCAAGTGCGGTGGTGGCATATACATAGATTCGAACTCTGGAATCAGCGGACTTACGATTCGCAACAATAAGTCGAGTGAAGGTGGCGGTATTTACTTCGGCTGGATAATAAACAAATTCTTTGCTCCCGCTGTCAGCATGTCGGATTGCACCATTACGGGTAACAATGCGATCAGCGATACGTGGGGCAAAGGCGCAGGCGTGTATATGGCAGGTGGCGTAAGCGGAAAGAACGCTGTTGCGACATTGAACATCAGCGGCGCATGCGTTATCAAAGATAACGGCAAAGGCGCGGGCAACCTTGTACTGGGCTTCAACAGCTTCGCAAACATCGAACTTAGCCGTGGTTCGGAGGTGCATCTCGGTTACAAGTCGATATCGGGTAGCAAAAAAGAGCTTACAAATCCCGACTCGCAGGTGACGAATTGCATCCAGTACGTGCATAGCGAAAACTACGGGTATCGCGTAACCTACAAAGATTCCGAACGCAAGATGTATCTGGCCGCGAGCTCTGCGGAAGACGCTGGAAAATCAGCTGAAGATTATGATAGGCACGTAACTACGGTTACGATTACGCCCGAGCAGGCGGAACCTCAGGTAATGCCGAACGTATATCAAAGCGCATATGGGAGTTATCCGATCATACGGGGCTATATCCGCTATCCGAGCTTTGAAGATACGGCAAGCGAGTTGGCATCGCCGTTTTATTACTCAGACGGTTATTTTGCAGATGACCCCTTTATATACAATGAGCATCTTGCGACATGCTCTCTCAGTATGGCCATGAGCGGGTTCTACCTCAATGGCTAAGAAAATGGTATAATATAATACTGAATAATAATGGGGTGATGATATGGAT
>CAYOBD010000047.1:0-11131 GCA_964402005.1 uncultured Eggerthellaceae bacterium | reverse complement strand
GCTTAGCACCTGCCCCGCTCTTCAAACTAGTACGCCAAGTCCATATCGACTCTGCCGCTAATGCCAGGCACGCTGCCCGAAGACGAGAACTGCCAGATGACGTATTTGCCGTTATACGAGCAGGTCGTGTTGCCGGTCGGCGTCGGCCATTGGGCGATCCAGCGATCCCAATTGCTCATGATCGGATCGTCTAGCTTTGTATTCCACCAATTCAAATACGAGTACACACCGACACGGTAGCCGGCCGCTTTGATCTTGTTGCAGTACGCCCTGCAAAGCCCCGGAAGCCACAGGCCAGCCTGCGATCCGTCTTCGACATCGTAGCTCACGCCGTATTTCAAATCGGACGGCCTCAAGCCCGCCTTATTCAGAAGGCGAAGAGTATGGTTCGCTTCGCTGACCGCATCGCTGGTATCTTCGGCATACGAGTACAGGTAAACTCCCAGATCCAGACCAGCCGCTTTCGCGCCCTTTACATTCTGCAGGAAGAACCAGTCGTCTTGCGATACCCAGTCCGAACCATAGCCGCAACGGATGATCGCGAACTCGATGCCCGAATCTGCAACCTCCTGCCAGTCGATGTTGCCCTGCCATTGCGAAACATCGATGCCCACAGCTTTAACGCCCTGCATGCTGATGCCCCAAAGCGAGCTCTTGACGGAAGATGACAGCTCCTTCACTACAGGCACATTCGTCATAAGCTTCCACTTCTGCGCCTTGGTGCCATTCGACTCCCAAATCTGCACATTCGCACCATTGGCTTCGCTTGCTCCACTCACGTCAAGCGCATATCCGCCCCACAACGCCGATAAGAACGTATAGGTGCCATCGCTGTTCTTCGAGATGATCCATTTCTGCGCCAGCGTCCCATTGGATTGGTACTGCCACACGTTCGTGCCGCTCGCGATGCTCGCGCCGCGAACGTCGAGCACCTTACCCGAGCCATTTTTAATCGTAGCGTAGCCATTGTTATCGAAGGATATCGTCCACCTTTGGGCAGCAGTACCGTTGTAGCGATACAACTGCGCATTCGCGCCGTTTGATTTGCTGCCACCGGCGATGTCGAGCACCTTCTTCCCGTTCAGCGCCGATACGATGTAATAGGTCTTGCCCGCCACCGTCTTGGCGCTGGCCTTAGCCTGCGCGGCCATGTCGGAGCGCATCTTCGTCACGTCGTAGAACTTCCATTGCTGAGCGCCGGTCCCATTTGCGGTCCAGACATGCACGTTGGTGCCATTCGATTTGCCTGCACCGCGCACATCGAGCACGAGTCCACTCTTTAGCGAACTCGTAATCGTGTAAGTGCCGTTCTTGTTCTTCGAGATAACCCACTTCTGGGCATTGGTGCCATTCGACTGGTATTGCCAGACGTTCGTCCCGTTGGATTTGCCTGCGCCTCTGACATCGAGCACTTTGCCGGATGCCAGGCACGTAAGCGTGGCACGCCCGGATGAATCCACCGTGTACTTCCACTGTTGGGCCAGCGTAGCATTAAATGCATACATCTGAGCATTCGCGCCGTTTGCCTTGCTTGCGCCCGAGATATCGAGCACGTAGTCGTTCTTCAATGCGGACTTGATAACGTAAACATGACCGTTGACAAGGCCATTCGATGAAGCCTGCGTGGTAACCGATGCGTTCACGGTAAGCTGCGTCGAGCCGTTGTTAGCCGCAAGCGCTTGCTCCGTTGCCCCGAACGAGCATGCGCATGTTATCGCTGCCACGGCAATAGCCAGACAAAACGCCCTTAACGAATGCAAGGTCTTCTCCATTGAAATCACTTCCCCTAAACGATGCACCGCAACCTACAACGATTCAACATGCAATTCATGCGGTGCTCTTTCGTATCGCACCCACCAGTGCGCCGCCATCGCTAGCGCAATTGCGGGTGAGCTATAAATAATGCCCGCCTTCCAGGTTTAAAGGGGCCTCAAAAGCAAAAAAACGCAGCATTTCCCAAGAATTGGCATATCACAGAGCCGTTCCGAGCGACTGGAAAGCGTTTTCGGGCCCTCTGAGGAGCGTCCCTCGGACCCATGATGCGGCATTTCGCGCAATCGAGCATCACCTGCCAAACGCGTAAGATCGTCTACCAAACGCGCGAAAACCGTTCAGGCGCCACAGTGCCATGATTACTGAAAAATCACTTGCCGACTCAACAGACCCACATTCGGCGCGCTACAATATGCGCAGCGGAGAGGCGAAGCTCCGCACAACAGTCGGCCCCAGAACACAGGAGGTGCTCTCATGGGAATCCTCGAAGGTAAAGTAGCAGTCGTCACCGGCGCATCGTCCGGCATCGGAGAAGGTGTAACAAGGCTGTTCGCCAAGGAAGGCGCAAAGGTGGCGTTCATCGCACGCCGTAGAGCAAAGGCCGAAAAGATCGTCGAGGAAATCAAGGCCGCAGGCGGCGAAGTAACGTACGTCGAGGGTGACGTGACCAAGCTCGAGGACATCGACCGTCTGGTCGAGACCGCCGTCGAGAAGTACGGCCCCGTAACCATCGCCATCGGCCATGCAGGCACCGGCGCAGGCGGCATGCTTCATGAGGACGACGTCGACGTGCTGCTCGACCCCGTCGTAACCATGAATCTGCGCGCCAACATGCATCTGGCACACAAGGTGCTCCCCTACATGATGGAGAATGGCGGCGGTTCGCTGGTCTTCACCTCGTCGAACGTCGGCACCGACGTGGGCGCCGTGCTCGCCACCACCTATGGCATGACCAAGGCCGGCCTCGACAGCATGGTCAAGTCGATCTGCATGGCATACGGCGAGTACAACATCCGCGCGAACTGCGTGCGCCCGGGCGTCATCACCACCGAGCTTTCGCCGGCAGGCGGCTACATGGAGAAGATGCAGGAGCCGTTCATCCCGATGCATCGTCCCGGCAAGGTCGAGGAAATCGCCCAGCTGTATCTGTTCCTCGCCAGCGACCTGTGCCCCTACATCAACGGCACGAGCATCCTGTGCGACGGCGGCGTGAACAGCGGCATCCTGATGCCGCCGCCTGAGGGCTTCGACCCCGAGGGCAAGCCGATGTAAGAATCGGCCCGCAAGCGGCTCGGCATATGCGACCGTCCATGCTGGATCCGGCCACATACAGGAACTAACCGCATAGGCTTTTCGGAAAGCGCTCCTCACGGGGCGCTTTCTTCATGGTGGATTGCGTCTGAAGGATTTCGAAAAACGCATTCTGTCATTGCGCGCCAGATCGGCGCCGAACGCAACGCGTTAAATCGGCACCAAACTCGACCTTTCATCCAAAATATGCCAACGCATGGATGAAATAAGCCGTTTTGTGCTCCTTTAGCCCAGGGTTATCCCGATTCCGAGCAGCGGAGCGAGCTTGAATGCCAGCAGTATGGCTGCAGCAACGATGCCCAATACCATCAGCACCGTATTCGCCGCGCCCTTGGCATCGCATAGGCCGAGCGCAACTCCGCTGTGCATCGGCCAAAGCAAGCGTACAGGCTGCTTGTTCGTCACATCCAAAACCAGATGGGAAACAAGGCCGACCGCAAAGAACGGAAGGAGCGGCGGGCATATCAGATACATTGCGCCGGCAAAGGCTGCGTTCGCAATGAGCGAATGGGTGAAAGACCGATGCGCGGTCCGCCCGCCGATGAACGTAAGCGCAACGAACGCTGCTATTCCGGTAACGAGCGGCCAACCCAGATGTGTAACCAAGTAAGCGCACACGCCGTTGCCGAAATCCACCGCCGCGGCCGACTCCGCAAGCGCACCTGCGACCGCAAATGGATCCGCGCCTGCACCTTCACCTGCATCGGCGCCTGAGACCTGCGCAACAACCGCATCGGCACCACCGCCGGCCCACCAGTCAACCGCCAGCGCAACCACAACAATCGCAACCACAATCAGCCGTCCGATCAGTGCATCCTTGTGCGCGCGGCTCGGCGTGATATCGCAATCGGCGATGATGCCGCCCAGCGTACCCCCGATCAATGCGGCAACGCACGACTCAACCGATCCCGTTTCCGAAATCGCCAACGCCGCAGCGGCACCTACCGCTATGTGGGTTTTGCTCATCATGGAGTAACATTATGCGGGAAATCGGATGCGCATAGCGCCAAAAGGCGAAGCGCTTGCGTCCGTCGCCGTCTGGATGCGCACGTCGGAATCGGCCGCTGATTGCCGGAGGCGCCAGCGCCCCCGTTCGGTCGCAAGGGATTCTGAAGCGTAAGCCGAAACCAGCGATATGCAACGAAAACGATTGAGCGGCAGGGAAACATCCCGTCCCGTCGAAGCGTCAGAAAGGAACAACATGAGCGCACGCATCACGATGGCGGTATCGTCGGTCTCAGGCAATACAGCCGCAATCGCGAAAGGCGTGCGCCAAGCACTCATTGAGCTGGGATGGAATGTAGCTGAAGCGCCACAGAACGGCGACGTCCCTTCCGACGAAACAGTCGTGGTGTGCTTCTGGTGCCGCAAATCTTCGCTCGACCCCAGAAGTCTGCGTTTCGTGCAAGGATGCTCAGGCAAGCGCATGTTGCTGCTCGGAACAATGGGCGGCTTTCCCGTTGGGCGCTATGCCGATCAGGTCCGCAGCAACGTAGAACGCATCGTCAACGAGCGCAACGAATGCTTGGGGATCTTTCTCTGCCAGGGCAAAGTTCGCGCCGACCGCATCGAGGCACGGCGCAACCTCCCGGCTGACGACCCGCATCATCTGGACGAATGGGGTGCTGCCCGCCTGACGGAAAGCCTGAAGCACCCTGACGAAACCGACATCCTGTATGCCCAATCGTTCGCCCGCGACCACTTGGGCATCCCGCGCGAATGAACCGCCATGCAATCGGATATGCGAAAAACCGCCACTGGCACTGCAACTTAAATGAAGCGCCTCTTCGGCGCATCGCATTCGATTCTGCTTAGATAAGGTTGCAGAAATGCGGCCGAAAAGAAGCGCCCCTGCCAGCCGCGTTGCATTTGACCATGTGGAAGCGAAACGAGGTTGCAGAAATGCGGCCGAAAGAGATCGTCCCTTTCGGCCGCATCGAGAAACGGTTCTGCAGGGCTACTGCGCGAGCGTCTTCAGATGCTCCAAGACGGCTCTTTTGCCTTCAATCAGACGCTCGCCGTCATAGAAATACGGGATCCTGTTAGCATCCCCGCCAAGAGCAAGCAGCTCGTTGTACGGCTCAACCTGCTCAACATCGCGCAAATCAAGCTCAATGCCGTGCTCTTCCGCATATTTCGTCGCAGCCGCACATGTGGTGCAGGGCCCCCAATAGTACAGGATCGGCTTATCCATAACGCACCTTCCTCAGAGTATGGAATCGCGAAATTGCTATTACGCGCTCTACTTGAAACCGAGCTTCTGCTTTTGGTCGGATAGCGCCTTGGCCTGCGCCGCATAACCGGCGGCCATGATCTGCGCTTGGTCCTCGCCCAGATCCTTCGCGGACGCGAGGATGGCAATGCTCATCACGGTAAACTGGTTGATGATGAAGTCGGCATCATCCTTGGTGAGCGCACCGCCATCAAGGTGCTTCAGAGCCTTGCCGGCTTTCGCTGCGTCCGCCGCGTTTCCGTTGGGAGCGCTTCTGATCTTCTTGTACGCTTCAAGCGACGTCTTGAGCAGCTCGATTCCATCAGGCGACATGAATTCATTAAGCTTATACGGTTTGGACGATCCGAACAGACCCATCTTGCCCTCCTTTATCTTCAACGACTGGAGCATTGCAACGGTGCCGTCGCATGTTGCATTCCGCTTGCACGCCACAACGCAAGACTCATCGCCAATGTAGCGCATCGCGCCGCTTTGTGCACAATGATGCATATTGCAGTCGGTATTCGGCATGCAACTATTTGCCAACTAGACCAGCCATTTCAGCGCAGGCTGAACCGTGCTTGCCCCTTCGGCGGCAAAAGGACGGGCAAACTCGCGCTTGCACCCGCTGCAGGTCTCCGTCGCTCTCCGAAAAAACATCCCCCAAACCGTGCAGTTCCGTCAAAAAGCGTCCTGCGAACGCTTAAAATTGCAGCAAGGGCGAAACTGTCCAAAATCTGGTGGTACGAAAGGAGAGAGCTATGTCAAAGAGCATGCCGGTATCCGACGAACTGCGTGAGTGCAGCACCCATGGTGAGGTGAGGGTGCAGCGTCATGGACCTGGGAAGTTGGCAACCAAAACGTTCCTTTCCAACGACGATGGCTTCTGCGTAACCAACGTCATCATCATGGGTGAAGAGACGTGCGCCATCTTCGACTCGCAGTGGACCATCGCGAACGCCTATCGCGCACTCGCCGAGATCGTCGAGGAGAATCTGACCCTCGAGACCATCTACCTGTCCCATGCGCATCCGGATCACTACTTCGGTTCGTGGGTCTTCAAGAAGGCCTTCCCGAACGCGCGCGTTATCGCCGTGCCCGAGGAAGCCAAGATCATGCAGATGCAGTGGACCGCCAAGAACGACGAGGTCGTTCCCGAAATCGGCACGATCAACTACGTGCCGCGCGAGCTTGACTTCGAGATCGAGCCCTATGACAAGGACTACTTCGAGGTCGAGGGCCATCGCGTCGAGATCATCCCGCGCCTGATGGGTGACTACCGCTACAACACCGCCTGCTACATCCCCGAGATCAACACGATCTGCTGCTCCGACATCGTGTTCAACCAGGCGCATCCGTTCACGTGCGAAGTCAACCGCGAAGAGCGCGCCGAGTGGATCGAGGTGCTCGATCGCATCGACGCCATGGACTGCGACATCATCATCCCCGGCCATGCGAAGTTCGGCATGCCGTTCGATAGGAGCGGCCTCGAGTGGACGAAGCGCTACATCCAGCAGACCGAGATCGAGCTGGATCGCTGCAAGTCGGTCGGCGAGTTCTACTTCAACATGGACCGCGAGTTCAAGAACTCCGTGCTCACGAAGAGCAACGAGATGAACGCCATGGTGTTCTACGGCGGACGTCAGTGGGATTGGCGCGAGGAAGAGGTTTGGGCCGAGAGCGAGAACAAGTAGTCGGTTTCATCCAAATCCTACGCAAGGCAAAATCAAGTCCTGCGCAAGACAGAAAGCCGCGACCCTCTGGGTCGCGGCTTTTTCATGGCGTGTATTTTGCAAACGTAAAAATGCCATAATCTGCAGAGATTCTGAAGATTTTGAGTGTCAAACGCTCACACGGGAGATACGACACCTCCGTATACGCAGGTCAAAGGGACGTTTGATAGAAGCCGTTCCAGGTGCCATCGAATATCTTCAGAATCTCTGCAGATTATGGCATTTTTACGTTTGCAAAATACATTCGCCCCTTCATGACGAGTTTCGCACGGTGCCCGCGAGCAAATTGCAGCCTATTCTTCGTTTGCATCAAGGGCGAAGCGCTATGCGGACGGAAAACCGTTTTACAGCCCCCATCTGCTTTCAAAACGGGGTATCGGATTCTGATACCAACGCCGCGCAGCCAGATGATAGGCAGCTTTCCCCCAAGATAACCCCTCACACCCGATGCGCGAAATGCTGTATGCAATCATCATAGATGCAACGCGGGATCGTGCTCGCGTTCGCATGCCTGCACGCAGACGGGCATGCGTGCAAACGAGTGAGAGGGGGAAACGCTATGGGCACTCTGCACGCAACGCCCGCCGTACCGCTGCCCACACTCGCCGAGGTCAACGACCTGGGCAAGCCGTGGCGCTACGAAGACGGCGAGTACACGGTGACGCGTACGGCACCGTGGAGCCCTCCGGGATGCCACCCGGTCGGATGCGGCCTGAAACTGTACGTTGACAAGGACGGCAAGCTGGCAAAAGTCGAAGGCGACGAGAACCAGCCCATCACGCAAGGACGCCTGTGCATGCGCTGCCTGACGCTGAAGGATTATGTCTACAACCCGAGCCGCATCATCCATCCGATGAAGCGCGCGAAGGAATTCCGCGGCCAGTTCGATAAATGGGAGCAGTGCACGCTCGAAGAGGCGCTCGACATCATCGAGGAGAACTACCGTCGCATCACCGCCGAGTTCGGCCGCGAGAGCGTCGTGGGCTTCTCTGGCACCGGCCGCGAGGGCGGCACGCTCGGCATCTGGCGCGGCATGGCGTTCCGCACCTGCAACTGGTGCTACACGCAGTCGGGTTACGCCTGCTATGTTCCGCGCATGGCGGCAGCGGCCTACAACATCGGCAGCCCCTATCCGGAAATCGACTACGCCGGCGGCCTGCCCGGGCGCTATGACGACCCCGAGTTCCAGCTGCCCGAGTGCATCGTGCTGTGGGGCAAGGCGCCGCTCGCGTCCAACCCCGACGGCCTGTTCGGCCACGCCGTTGTCGACATGATGCGCCGCGGTTCGCGCATCATGGTGGTCGACCCGCGCGTCAACTGGCTCGCATCGCGCGCCGACTACCACCTGCGCCTGCGTCCCGGCACCGACACCGCATTGGCAATGGCCATGATCAACACGATCATCGAGGAAGACCTCTACGACCACGACTTCGTCGAGTACTGGTGCTATGGTTTCGACCAGCTCGCCGAGCGCGTGAAGGAAATGCCAGCCGAGCGCGCCGCCGAGATCTGCGGCATCGACGCCGACTACATCAAAGACGCCGCCCGCATGTACGCGAACGCCAAGCCCGCATCCATCGCTTGGGGTCTCGCATTCGACCAGAAGGCAAACGGCATGCAGCTGTCGCATTGCGCCATCTGCCTCATGGCCATCACGGCGAACCTCGACGTGCCTGGCGGCCAAATTCTGGGCGACCAGAGCGCCGGCCAGAACGAGAGCGGCTTCGGCCACAAGTGGATCGGCGAAGAGACGTACAAGAAGATGATAGGCATGAAGGAATACCCGGCCTACATCAACACGATTCTGAACGCCCATGCCGACCTCACGCTGCGCGCCATGGAAACGGAAGACCCCTATCCCATCAGGTTCGGCTTCTACGCTGGTAACAACCTGATGAGCTGCACGTCCGCTGAGCCGAAGCGCTGGCATGACGCCATGGTGAAATCGCTCGACTTCTGCTTCACGCTCGACTGCTTCATGACGCCTTCGGCAAACGCGACCTGCGACGTATTCCTGCCGCTGGCCACCGCCGCCGAGGAAGACGGCGTCGAGTACACGCACTACGGCGCCACGCCCGTGGGCCAGGGCTTCATGAGCAAGGCCCTGTCGATCGGCGACTGCCTCACCGACATGGAGGCCTGCATGACCGTGGGCCAGCGCCTGAACCCGCAGTGCTGGGAGCAGTACAACGACATTTACGATTTCATCAATCATCTGCGCCTGTACAACAAGAACGACTTCAGGGAAGTGCACGAGGAAGTCTACGTGCAGAACCCGGCGCCTTACTACAAGTTCGAGCTGGGACGCCTGCGCCCCGACCGGCAGCTCGGCTTCAACACGCCGTCCGGCCGCGTAGAGCTGTGGTCGACGATCTTCGCAAAGTTCGGCGACGATCCGCTGCCCTACTACGAGGAGCCGCAGTACAGCCCGGTCAGCACACCCGAGCTCATGGAAGAGTACCCGTTCGTGCTCACAACCGGCGCACGCACCTACGCGTTCTTCCACTCCGAGAACCGTCAGATCCCGTATTGTCGCGAGGTCAATCCGAATCCGCTAGTGGAAGTGAATCCGAAGGTGGCCGCACGCCTGGGCATCGCAGACGGCCAGTGGTGCGAGGTCTGGAACCAGTTCGGCAGCGCAAAGCTGAAGGCGAAGATCACGCAAGCCGTCGACGAGAAGACCATCCATGCACAGCATGGCTGGTGGTTCCCCGAGGACGACCCCGACGAGCCGAACCTGTACGGCACCTTCCGCTCCAACATCAACAACCTGGTCCCGAACTTCCACTTCGGCAAGCTCGGATTCGGTGCGCCGTTCAAGTGCATCATCTGCAACATCAGGCCCATCGATGAGAACTACGACACCGACATGCAGAAGGTGTGGGAGATGTTCAAGAGGGAGGACCAATAATGGGAAACATGGGACTTTTGATCGACTACGAATTCTGCACCGGCTGCCGCACGTGCGAAGTCGCCTGCAAGGAGGAGCACAACATCCCCGTCGGCCAGTGGGGCATCAGGGTTTTGGTGGACGGACCGTGGGAGATCGGCGAGCATGAATTCAACTTCAACTTCCTGCCCTATCCCACCGACTTGTGCGACGGCTGCGCCGACCGCGTTGCCGCTGGACGTGAGCCGACCTGCGTGCATCACTGCCTGGCGAATGTCATGCAGTACGGCCCCGTGTCCGAGCTCGCCGCCAAGCTGGAGGAGAAAACCAAGCAGGTCCTGTACGTGCCGCAGTATCGCCCGAAGGAGGCGAAGGGCCCGTTCGAGCCGAAGAACAAGTTCGACCCGAACCGCCATCGCTTCGGTGCCGTCGAAGTAAGCGAGAACACGCACTTCACGAACTCCGCGCAGCGTGCTGACAGCCGCAACAACGCCGGCCTCGAGGACGACCTCGACCTGAAGTAACCGCAACCGCGTTAGTGAATCATTGGGGAGACTCCCCTTTGATTCACTATCGCGAAAGTGAATCAAAGGGGAGTCTCCCCAATGATTCACTTTCAAGAGGAGGCGCCGACATGGCCATGCATAAGGAGTATCTGGGGAAAACCGCACTCGTGCGCTGGAAGGGCGGCGAGCTGGGCGGCGAGATCATCGACGACTGCTCGACCGGCGAGCCGGAGCGCATCGACCTCGGCGCCGGGCAGGTGCCGCGCGGTATCGAGGAGGCCATCTACGATATGGAGATCGGCGAGCAGCGCAACGTGGTCATCCCGCCCGAGAAGGCCTACGGCGCCCACGACCCGGCCGGCGTCGTCACATACCTGCGGTCATTCTTGGCCGACGGCGATGAGCTCCATACAGGCGACCTTGTGGCGTGGGAGCATCCCGTGTCCCACGAGACGGTGCCCGTGCGGGTGGTCGCGGAGACCGACTACGAGCTCACGATCGACTTCAACCATATCCTGGCCGGCAAGAGCCTTGCCTATTGGCTGGAACTCGTCGACGTCGTGGAATAACAGTCTTGAGATGCAACAGCGGCGCCAGGCGATGTGACAGCCGGTACCAGGTACCATTGCCGATGTGACAGCCGGTACCAGGTACCATTGTCACATCGAGGAGGCCTTCCTGCGCGAAGCGCACAGGCGGCATGCCG
>CAYOBD010000046.1:0-11593 GCA_964402005.1 uncultured Eggerthellaceae bacterium | reverse complement strand
GGACGAACAGCATCTCGGCAGTGCGCTTCACGCTGCGCTCGCATTGCAGATAGGTGCGCAGCGTCTGCAGAAGATGGCTGTTTTCAGCCTCATCCAGGCGCTCTAAAGCGTGAACGAGGGGATGGCGCGCGGCAATGCGGGCGTCCCCTTCGTGACATTCCAGGATGAACCCAATGGCGCAATCGGCGAAAAACGTCGTTTTGGCTGCTGTGGGATATCCTTCGGCATCTCGTCCCATATGCTGTTCGAGGGCGTGGATTGCCTGCGGATACACGTTGCAGCAGTTTTCGAGGCCCTCGAAAACGTTGCTTATCCCAACGCCCAGTGGCGCCTGCTCGGTGAGCCACTTGGCGGCTTCGCGTACGTTGTCGGTGTCGGAGCTGCTACCCCAGACAAGGACGCAGATGCGCGATTCCCGATCGGTCATGACGCATGTGCCGATGCGTTTTGCCAATGAATCTCGAACGATGGTGCGCATATTGTCTTCTTCGAGCTGAACAGCCAGAATGCGCAAGGGCGTTGCCGCTTTTATGCCCGTCAGCACAGCCAGCATGCGCGCCGAATATGGATCGGCACCTGATAGAAGATTGGCCAGCAACGCATCGCCGCCGATGCCTGCAAGCGCCGGTTGAGCGTTCGCGGTGCCGATTGACTGCGCGGCTTCCAGCGCCTCCATTATGATGGCGGCGATGTCGTGCTCGAACGGGGTAGTCGCGCGATCGCTTGCAATGATCAAGTGGCCGATGACCGAGCCATCTTGCCTTCGGTATGTGTTGGCCAGTCCGAAATCGAATGGCGCGGCTTCGGGCTCCCGAAATTCGAGCATCGACGGCTGCCGGTTGAGCACCTCGTTGATCACCACGCTTGTCCGCATGGTTTCCAGCGAATCCAGAGAGGCTTCCCGGTTTTGCACGAAGTGATCCCAAAAGCGGTTAACATGCTGCCCATTGAAATTCTGCGAGCAGGCAAGGATGCGAAAGTCGCGCTTCATGATGAAAGTGGGCCCGAGCAGCTTTTCCACCGTTGAGATCACTTCCTGCTCGGGATGCTGCTTAAGCGATGCGGACATAAGGCGCCGCTCGATGTCGTTGTAGAATTCGAAAGCAAGAAGCACCTGATTAAACACGGCGTTCAGATCGAAGCTCTCGACGCTTATCACATCGTTGCGATGCATCATCATCACGCATGATGAAGTGCTGTCTTTGAAGAAATCCCGCGTCTGCCCGACATAAAGAAAATCGGGACCGAACTGCGGGCTTTCCTCAAAAAGCCGCGCGCCGCCGATCGTGCGCTTGCCCTCAACGATTTCCGAGATCGGATGGTACGGCGCAAGCCATCGCTCCAACATGTACATGCTGATATTCATATTGTGACAATAGCACAATTTATCAATCATGAAATGCCTGAACGCAGGGATATAAGCCCATGGATTTGAGAAAATCGCTGGTTTAGCATCATAAAGCAAGGGGCGTTTGGTGTGGAAGCTCCATAAGTAGCGACGAAGAGGGGGAGGGTATGGGCGATCGATTCAGCGAGAAACTGGGCAGGATGCTTGCAGCTGTGCATTTGGAGAAACCGGATCGGATACCGGTCATGGGCTCTGGCTCAGCGGTGAATGCGGCATTGACAGGCACGAAGCTGTCCGATTATTGCGCCGATCTGGACCTGAATTTGACGACGAATTTGGAAGGCATGGCCATGGTGGGCGATCCCGATGGTGTGCAGGTGACCATCTTCGAGCCGAAGATGCTAGATGCCTGCTGGTTCGGCCATATGGAGACGCCCGGCGTGGAGCTGCCTGACAACGACCTGTGGCAGATGGTGGAAAAGCAGAATGTGCTCGAAGAGGACTACGACCGCATCATCGAGATGGGCTTCGGCCCTTGGTATATGGAATTCCTCACCCAACGGCTGCATTGGAACCCGGGCATCGGCGCGAACTTCGCTGCGAAAATGGGCCCTGCCATCGGGGCGTTTGCGGCTGCGGGCTTTCCCTGCTTTTGTGGCAGCACGTTTTGGACGCCCATCGAGATGTTCTGCGGCGGCCGCACGCTGATTGAATTCGTCACCGTCGATTTGATGGATATGCCTGACAAGGTCGAGCGGGTATTCGATTTGGCACATGAGTTCAATATGGCCGGATGGCGCGAGCAGCTCGAGAGCATGCCTCAGAAGCCGATTGCCGTATGGGTCGGCGGTTGGCGCGGTACGCCGGATATGCTGAATCCGCAGATGTTCGAGCGTTTCTCCTGGAAATACATGAAAGATGTGGCGGAGATGGTGATGAGCTATGGCGTGATACCGCTATTCCATCTGGATTCCAATTGGCTTGCCGGCCTGAAGTACTTCAAGGAGCTGCCGAAAGGTTCGTGCATCCTGGGACTCGACGGCCAGACCGACATCTTCAAAGCCAAAGAGATCATCGGCGATCACTTGTGCCTGATGGGCGATGTGCCCGCCGCCATGTTGAGCTTCGGGACGCCTGAGGATGTGGATGCATACTGCGAGAAGCTGATTCGCGAAGTCGGCCCAACCGGTTTCATTCTGTCATCTGGTTGCGATGCGCCCTACAATTCGAAGCGCGAATGCCTGGAGGCGTTGTACGCAGCGCCGCTGAAGCACACGATTTCCTCGTAGCGCATGCTTAGAAGCGGGCCGGAGGGTTCAACCCTTCGGCCCGCTCGCTCTTTATGTCTCGTCGATGGCGGGTGCGTCCAGGAAGCTGCAGACTCTGTCTTCCTGATTCTCGCCGAGCAGCGCCACAGCGGCGTTGTCGACATCCATCAGGTTCATCATGCGCTCCCGCATGCCAAACTGGATGCACTGTATTCTCTCTCCCCCCTTTTTTTATATCCTCGGCAACCAACATCGCAATCGTTGTGGAATCCGTTGGTGGGGCCTTTCTCTTCGAAGACTAAGCCGACCGAAGAACGCCGAAAGGTCCTAACTTGTAAAGGTCCTTTCCTGTTTACATGATCGGAGCGGTCCATAACCCCAGTTAATGTCACTCACACCTCTTCAGGGCGCTGTTTGACAGCATCTAAGTTCACTTATATGCTCTCTAAAAGATAGGAAGGTAGCGTAGAGGAGGAAGCATGATAATACCCGAGTACAATGCCGATAAGGAATATGAGGTCGTCGGTGAGTATCCTCCTATCAAGGGTCTGGAGATATTCGGCGCGGGGTATTTCCCTTCCACGCCGCAGTACAACCGCCCCATTTCTCCCCGTGAGAACTATCACCGCCTCATGCACAACAAGACCGCGCTCTGGATGCCGGAGGTGGGTTGGACCCAATGCGATATCCAGCAGTTCCGTCCCCGCCAACATCCCGACAACTTGGGCAACCATCAGTGCATTGACGGTGGCGAGAAGCCCGATTTCACGATTCTGGGCGATGAGGTTGTCGGCTGGTTTGACATCCCCTTCAGGTGGGAGCCTGGTTGTGGTGGCGCCATGCCCCGTCCCGGTTTCGTCGCCATTGACGATATGAATGACTGGGAAACCTTGAACTGGCCCGATTTGGACGATTTCGATTGGGATGCGATTCATGATATGAACGTTGAGTATCTGGGTACCAACAAAGCCAATCAATTGGGTGTCCAGTTTGGCTTCTGGGAGCGCATGATGAACCTCATGGGCGTTGCCGATGCCGCCATGGCTCTTATCGACGAGGATCAGGAGGATGCCATCCACGCCTTCCTTGATCGTCTGGCAGACACCTATATCGACTACATCACCCGTATGAACACTAAGGTAGGCCGCATCGACAGCGTGTTCCTCCACGACGATTGGGGAACTCAGAACGGTCCCTTCTTCAGTCTGGAAACGTGCGAGGAGTTCTTCGTGCCGCCTATGAAAAAAGTGGTAGATGCCTGCCATGCTCAAGGTATCGTTTTCGAACACCACTGCTGCGGCAAGGCTCAAAACCTAGTGCCGGCTATGCTCCAGACTGGTTCGGAGTATTGGTGCCCCCAGAGCATGAACGATATGGACATGATGCTGGAGGAGTACAAGGATGAGCATTTCACCTTCTCGATCTTGAGCCCCATGCTTCCCAAGGGTGCCAGCGATGCCCAGATTGACGAGATGGGTCACGAGTTTGTTGAGAAGTACTGGAAGTACGGATGCGTGTGGACCAAGAACGCCGACTGGTTCCCGAACCCCAATCACGATCAGGGTCTTTATCCGGAGTTCCAGAAAGCTGTGTACAAGTACAGTCGTCTGGCCCATGCCGGCGAAGAGGTGGAGGATTTCGCGTTGGCGTCGTAAGGACGCTCCGCATAGCGAGATGACGGGGACCGTAGTTTTCGAGCTACGGTCCCTTATTTGTTATCGCACATACGGGCAACTGGACGATGTCGGGAAAGACGCCGTTGAGTACAACTTGGCATATCTCGTTAATCGCCGAGGCTTACTCCTCCTGCAGCCCAGCGCGCTTGCGCGGCGGCAAGTTCGGCGCGACCCTCCTCGGTATCCTGGCGGAAATACAGCGCCTTCCACTTCATGTTCTCCAACGCATAGATGGTTTCGGGCAGCTTGGGGAACGGGATCGAAATCAAGTGCATGCCGGCCGGATACAGGTTGCGGCGACGCAGCCCATGGTGCATGCCCGTGATGCAGAAGTTGACTTTGCCGCTTACGTACGGATACGCATACATCCAGATGCAGCTGCTTACCGGCGTGGATTTGGACTCCCAGGGGTCGCCCGATACCCAGCTGGTGGCGCGCAGGATGATCTCGGCTTTGTCGGTAGGCGCCACGATCATCAGGATATCGGGATCGAACGTGCATTTGGCGATGGGCGCCATGATCACGCAGTTATGCGCACCGGGCGTAAGGATCGGTGCGAGGTCGTGCAGACGCGAGTTTGGCGCCTCGGTAGCGTACATGTCGATGTCGGGGCCGACCACGCCGCTTGCACCGAAGCCGTCATCGGGCACCATGCCCAGCGCCACTTTGCCGAAGCATTCGTCGTTGTCCTTGTCAATGTAGAACGGCTCATCGGCCTTCGACGCAGCATTCACCAGCTGGCAGAATGCTCCCGTGCCCTCATAGCGCGGGATGTCGCGCGGCGGCGCATAGGTGTACTTCAAAGCGACGGGGGAGAACTCGAGCTCGAGCTTTGCGAACGTCTCGCGGGCCTTGTCGTCGATCAGCATCAGGTCTCCTTTCGTACTGTGAATCATTGGGGAGACTCCCCAATGATTCACATGCCGTCCGCTATCCTGAATCATTGGGGAGTCTCCCCAATGATTCACATGCCGTCCGCTATCCTTCGGGGCGGATGGGAACAGGCTTGGCATCGGGCAGTTTGATGGGGACGATCTTCGTGCTTCCGCACTGGGGGCATCCTACGCGCCCGGGGACGAGTTCGGCGCCGCAGTCGCCGCACACGAGCTTCGCTCGCGCCGCGAACACGCTGCATTTTCCGCAGTGTATGCAGGGGTAGCACGCCATATGGCCTCCTTCGGTGCATATTGTAGACCTTTTCTTAGCGATAAGGGCTATCATCAGCGGTTATAAGGCGTTTTACCCAGTGGCTCTGCGTCTTTTCCGTGTGCTTGGGTTCAAATAGGACACCTTGCCCTATGCGCTGGAGCTAAATGCGGAGCATACTATGCATAAATAAATGAAAACATGTGCATTGAAACGTTGGGCAAATGCACTGAAGCGTTGAGTATGTGCATGTAAGCGCTAAACGAATGCATGCAAACGTTAAGGAAGTGAATCCGCGTTATGGGTCGCACGAAAGAAAGCAATCCGTTGGCAGGCAAGCGCACCGTGAAGTTGGTGATCGCCTGTCTTGCCATGTTCACGCTCGGTTTCGTCTACGGTTGGTCGGTGTTCAGTACACCGATAGCTGAGGAATTCCAGTGGGAGCCGGCAACCCTCGCCTTCACTTTCACGCTGCTGATGTGGTTGTTCTGCGCTGGCGGATTCGTAGGGGCGAAAGTTTGCGAGCGAACGAACTCGCATGTCACCATCATAATTGCGGCGGCGTTTATCCTGCTCGCATTCGTGTCGACCTCGTTGCTCGCGCGCGCGGACGCGCCATGGATCCTGTATCTCACGTATAGCTTCTTCGGCGGCCTCGGCGTTGGCATGGCGTATACGGTGACGATGGCGACCATCCTTGCATGGTTCCCCGACAGGGCGGGCTCAGCTTCCGGCGTTCTGCTGCTGTGCTATGGCGCTTCGACGATGATTTTGAGCTCGGTTGCCGCTTGGCTGTTCACAATCATGAATTGGCGTATGGCGTTTCCGATTATCGCAATCGCGATGGCGGGCATTCTTGCCGTATGCGGTGGCATCCTGCTGCGCCGTCCGACGGAAGAAGAGCTGGCGCTGCTGCCGAAGCCGAAGTCAGCGGAGGGGAAATCCTCCGATGTGCAGCGTAGCTATACGACTGCCGAGATGTTGCGGACGCCGATGTTCTGGTCTTACGTTATCTGGATGATCGTCTGCTGCACGATCG
This sequence comes from uncultured Eggerthellaceae bacterium, assembly GCA_964402005.1. Classification (GTDB taxonomy): domain Bacteria; phylum Actinomycetota; class Coriobacteriia; order Coriobacteriales; family Eggerthellaceae; genus CAYOBD01. The sequence goes on along the minus strand of CAYOBD010000046.1, from coordinate 5,116 downwards.
CCCTCGGTTTCACGGGCAACGCAAATCAGTTTGCGCTTGGCGCGGGCGCGCAACCTGCGTTCGCCGTTGCCATGGTCGGCATCTACTCGGTATGCAACGGTCTTGGGCGCCTTATATTCGGGTTCATCTACGATGCGATTGGCACGGGAAGAACCATTCTGCTCGTGGCTATCGCACACGGAGTGGCTGCACTGCTGATTGCGGCGGGCCTTCTGACTCAGTCGGTGCCGTTGATGGTTTTTGCGCTCATCTTCGCCGGACTGGCTATCGGCGGGACCCCTGTGTGCGGTGCGGGCTTCGCGGCTACTGCATTCGGCCCCGAGCACTACGCGCAGAATTTCTCGATTCTCAACCTGGCGATTATCCCTGGAGCGCTTATCGGCCCCATCGTGCTCAGCATTTCGCTCAGCATGACCGGTGGATTCGTGCCCGGTTTGCTGGGCGGCGCTGTGCTTTCCCTGGTGGCGATCGCGTTTGCGCTCATTACAACCAAGCTGATTAAGAACCGTGCGTCGAATTAGGTGAATGAACATGGCGTCAGTGAGTCGATACATCTTGGCGATTGCGGCTACCACAATCGCGGCCCTTGCATTTTGCGGATGCTCTGCTGGCACGCCGTCGGGCGGGTCTAGCTCCGAGCCCGTTGCCGAACCCACGAGCGGGCCCGTTGCCACAAGTGAGCCTGTCTCTGAGCCCGCTCCCACGAGCGAGCCCGTCACCGAGCCCGCTCCCACAAGCGAGCCCGTCACCGAGCCCGCTCCGGCTCCCGAGCCCGAGCCCGAACCCGTTCCCATTGACGAAACCACAACTGACCAGATGTGGAGGGAGTCGTTCCATAGTGCGGAGCTGCCCGTTGTTATCTTCGATGACCTGCCTATCCTTATTGCGAACGGCTATGTGATCGACTCTGGTTACAGCAATGAGCTGCAAAACGGTCGATTCTATCGCGTCGTTGCCGATGTCGATTTCCTGTACGGCGGCATAGCCGGGTACGACGGATATCCCGAGGTGAAAAACGTGTACTCTGTCAAAGAGGTGTCCCCAGACGAATTGGATATACCGACCCTCGATGAGAGGGGTGCGGGCTTGCTGCGCATAGGAGACTACGCCGAAGGCGATTATCTGCTCTACGCGTTTGGGGATGTTGCAGTTCTCTCGGATGGAAAATGGATATATCGCTACGATAAAATCAAGGGTAGAGACGATGGTTCGGTCCTTTGCTATCGGAATGGCGCCGACGAAGGAGCTATCGAGAAAGGCATCGCGAACGGTATCTATTGCACCGAAGACTATTTCCTCGTTCCCCCAAAGTCGGATCAGGAGTAAGCCGAACACTCTGATGAGTTGATTGCTCGAGGGACAATCAACTCGCCCAAGACCCAGTGCATCTTGGACGAGATTAACGATTTTGTGCTTGTTCGCGCCTCGGCATCTGGATAGACCCATCGGGCAATCGACCCACGTCGCAAAGCGGGACGATAGCCCTGCGGGTTGTATCGTGCCACTCCGAACCGAAAAAAGCCGCCCCTTGTCGGGGCGGCTTCAGTTGCAAAGCAACAAGGTGAATCATTGGGGAGTCTCCCCAATGATTCATTCCGCTTTACAGGTTGCAGGCGAGCTCGAACGCATCCCAGATGGCCATCATGATGTTGGCCACGCCCTTGGAATCGCCCAGCTTGTAGACTTCGGGGATGCCGAAGCGGCCGGCCTCGTACAGGTCGTTGTTCGGCGCGTAGCCTACGCACTCGACCACGGTGCCGCACGGAACCTCGGTCACCGAGCCGTCGGCGGCTTTCACCTGCAGTTTGCCGTCTGCATAGCCAGCAGCCTGAGAGCTCAGCATCAGCTTGACGTCGAGCGAATCGAGCAGCAGGCGCAGCATCTCGAAGTTCGCGGGGCAAAGCGGGCCGTTCAGCTTCAGGATGTCGTCAAGAGCCTCGACGATCGTGACCTTGCGGCCTTCCTGCGCCAGCCACAGAGCCAGCTCGCAGCCGACCAGGCCGCCGCCGATGATGGCAACTTCGTCTGCTGCTTCGACGCGGCCGAGCAGCACGTCTTCGGCCACCACGGGCTCGGCATCGCCCAGCGGGAACTTCTTCGGCTTCGAGCCGGTTGCCACGATGACGATGTCGTACTCATCGCTCTCGAATACGCTTGCGTCGACGCGCGTGTTCATGCGCACCTCGACGTTGTCCAGACGACGCAGCTGCTCTTCATACCATGCGGCAAGCGCCAGGTCATCTTCCTTGAACGACGGTACGCCGCCCACGAGCAGGTTGCCGCCCAGCTTGTCGCCAGCCTCGCACAGCACCACGGAATGCCCGCGCAGGCCGAGTACGCGCGCAGCCTCCAAGCCGGCAGGGCCGCCGCCGACGATCAGGAAGCGCTTCTTCTCCACTGCGGGAACGATCTGCGCATAGCGCTCGCGACCGCACTGCGGGTTGACCGCGCAGGATACCTGCTTGTAATGGATCATGCGGCCGAGGCAGCCTTCATGGCATGACAGGCACGGACGGATGGCAGCCACATCGTCGGCACGCAGCTTGCGCACGTAGTACGGGTCGGCCAGCAGCGGTCGCGCCAAGCCGATGATGTCGCATGTGCCGTTCTCGATGGCCTCTTGCGCCATGTCGGGGTTGTCCATACGGCCGGCGCAGATCACGGGCACGTCCACGACGTCCTTGATGGCCTTGGCATACTTGCGGTACAGGCCCTTCTCCTGATACATCGGCGGATGGTTCCAGAACCATGCGTCGTAGCATCCCACGTCCACATCCAGCGAGTCGTAGCCGTACTTCACCAGCAGCTTCGCAGCCTCGATGCCCTCTTCGAGATCGCGGCCCTTCTCCTCGAACTCCTCGCCGGGCAGCGCACCCAGGCGCCAGTCCTTGATGAAGCTCTTCGGGGTGAAGCGCAGCGACACATGGTAGTTCTCGCCGCACTGCGCCTTGATCTCCTCGACGACCTCTTTCGCAAAGCGCAGGCGGTTCTCGAGCGATCCGCCGTATTCGTCGGTGCGCTGGTTGAAGAACGAGATGGCGAACTGATCGAGCAGGTAGCCCTCGTGCACGGCATGAATCTGCACGCCGTCGAAGCCGGCTGCCTTGGCGGTTGCAGCCGCCTGGCCGATCTTCTTCGTGATGTAGTGAATCTCGTCAACCGTGAGCTCGCGGCACTCGACATCGAAGAAACGATTGGTCGTCGGCGAGCACGAAATCGGCGCCATGCCCGGCGGGAACTCGGCGTACACGCGGCCGAACCCAGCGCTGATCTGCAGGAAGATAGCCGAGCCATATGCATGGATGCGCTCGGTCATCTCGCGCGCCGTGCGGATGAAATGCGGCGGATTGATCTCGGCGGACGGCGTCGAGGGACGGTCGTGCACCTCGAGGTCGTTTTGTGCGTGCGTCACGCCGGTGATGATCAGGCCCGTGCCGCCCTTGGCGCGCTCGACGTAGTAGTCACGGCCGCGCTGGTTGAAGCCGCCCTCGCTGTCAGCAAGGCCCATCGGGCCCATGCCGCACATGGCGAAGCGATTCTTAATCGTCACGCCTCTCATCTCCACGGGTTCGAACAGGGTTTTGTACTGCATAGGCGCTCCTCTCTCCTTTTTTAGGACACGAAAACCGCCGCGCGATGCGTGCCGCGCGTCTTGATGATGAAAAGTATAGCGAATGGGATAGAGATAAGCATCAATCAGGACATCCTAAAAGCGATTTCAGCGCAGTATTAAAACGTAAGACCCTGCACGAACCCATATCGCAAACGCGCTGATGAAAAGACAATTGAAGCAGCATTCTAGGCTGTGTTGTGATATGTTTTACATAAGTATCTGGATGGCGTTGCGGATGGAACGGATACACATATGAAGAATCGCAGTCAAGCAGGATTCGTCGCCAGGGTTGCAGTGGCGGCGGTAGCTGTTGTCGCAGCGATATTGGTGCTGGGCACCTGGTGGGTTGGTCAAAGCGCGCAGCAGGCGACCGACGAGGCTGTCAAAGCGGTTAGCATGTTCTATCTTGACGAGCTGGCTGGCCGTCGCGAGCAGGTTGTAGAAACGAACCTGGAATCCAATATCCAAAAAATGGAAACCGCCATCGGCACGTTGACGGAAGACGATTTGAGCGGCGTGGAGGGGCTGCGGGCATTTCAAGCGCGCATGAAGCAGTTGTATGGCCTGGAGAAATTCGCTTTCGTAGACGACACCGGTACGGTTTACACGGCTCTGGGAATTCTCGAAGGCACAGACGAATACGGATTCGACTATCAAACCATCGATGCGCCGGTGGTTTCGGTGAAGGATTCGGACGATAATAGCAAAACAGTGATCATCGCCATTCCCTTGGATGGAATCCCATTCAACGGCGAGACGCTGGTCGCCAGCTTCATTGAAATGGACATGAACCAGATGATAGAGGGCCTGTCGCTGCACACAGATACCGATGAGGCCACGTTCTGCAATCTGTATACGTCGGACGGAGTCGCTCTCACCGACATGGTGCTCGGTGGTCTGGCAAGCGAGGCCAACTTGCTTGAAGCCCTTAAGATCGCCGATTTCGCAGACGGCTATTCGTACGAGGCCGTTGTGGCAGATTTTGAGCAGGGCAAGGCGGGTGCCGTATCGTTCACATACGGGGATATCCAGGAGACGCTGGCATATGTGCCCGTGCCAAATACGAACTGGTTCGTCACGTATCTGGTGCGCGAAAGCGTTATCTCCGATCAGATCGGCGGCATTTCGGCGGGTATCACCATGCGCAGCACGCTGCTGACCATTGCGACGGCGCTGGTGCTGCTTATTGCGGCAGCCGTCATGATCATGCAGACGCGCAAGAGCGCGCAGCTTGCGGCTGAGCACGAGGCTGCCGAAGCCGAAAACCGCGTGAAGCAGGAGGAGATGGAGCAAAGGCTGATCCTGCAAGAGCAGTTGCTGCAGCAAGAGAAGCAGCACGTCCAGCAAAGCCGGATGATTACAGCGCTGGCCTCGGATTATCGCAGCGTGTACTACGTCGACCTCGATACTGGCGAAGGCATTTGCTATCAGGTTGATAAAGTCGTGAAGGACGGCCCATCGGCGGGTGAGCACTTCCCATTCTGGCAGGCAGTTGCCGAATAT
>CAYOBD010000045.1:0-11803 GCA_964402005.1 uncultured Eggerthellaceae bacterium | reverse complement strand
CCAGCTTATCAGGATGGAGCAACCGTAACCGCCGCCGAACACAATGCCTCGCCATTTAGCCGGCACCAATCCCAAAAGCCCATGCAGGTAATAAGCTGCGATCATGCCGCAAAACACGTTCATAAGATATCCGAATACGAGCACGCCCGCGAACGATGTCCCCATGGTGGCTGGCACAGCGCACGCGAAATGCAATGCCACCACGAGCACAAACGGCACGCGTGAATAGATTCCGAACCAACGCCTGCCGATGACAGCTGTGACAGCTATCCCCAAAGCCTGCAAGCTGTAGCCGCCGATCAACGTGAGCGCGTCTGCTGTTTCGGGCGGCGCGAATTCCATCAACCGATAGAGCCATTCGATATATGTCGTGGAGGTCAGCGTGAATCCGACAAGGATCAGCAGGAAGCTCGAGATTGTGGTGCGCCGCGTGGGCCGTATCCTCGGCGGAGCCTGCATGAGTGGGCTATCACCCTTCACCGTCCGCCTCCTTCCGGCTCGAGCATGGCAGCAGAACCATTTCCTTGCCATTTCCACTTGTCATATCACGCATACTGCACAATTGAGAAGCACTTCCCGATGCAAATCCTAGCAGAAATAGTACCTGGCGTTTCCCCAGTTCACAGAAAGCCTAACCCAAAACTGTACCTGGCACCTATACCTCCTATGCGCGCATTCCCATAAGATACAGACTAGCTAGCTTTGCCGCAGCCGCAGCCAGCATGGAAGCGGAATGCGCGAACGAATGATTCTGCCATGGTCGTCCGTGCTATCGGAAAGCAGAATCCATGCCGCTCCGCGAGAGAAGGAGATTGAGAGAATGGATCAAGAAGCCCTGCGCATCGTCATCGAAGACCAGCAATCGCTAGTGCATCTGGGAAGCCTGGATTCCTTCGACATCACCGTCGGCGGCAAGAAGGCCGCCGGGTACATCCTCGATTACCTCAAGGACCAACGCAGCAGCAACCTCGAGAAGGCGGTGAAAATCTATGAGGAGCTGATCCCCATGGAGAACTTCGGCGGCGAATATACCGCCCTGGAGTGGATCTGCCGCCTGTGGCTGGCGCCGGACGACGCCCGCGAGAAGATGCTCGCCATTCCTGCGGTGAAAAGCTTCTGGAAGGAAATCTCGGAGAACGACTACGACAACCTACGGACCTACCTGGAGTACAAGTACCACTACGTCGAATACGACAGCAACGCGGATAACACCGCCATGAAGGCCCGCATGCGCTATCTCGAGGATTTCATCCTGTTCAACAACCCCGACCGCGAGCGCTGGGAGGACACGCGCCACAACCTGGAGAAGGTCGGCCTCGAAAAGGGCATGCGCATCGCCGATGTGGGCAGCGGCCCGGGTTATTACACCTTCAAATTCGCCGACATCGTCGGCGAGACCGGCCGCGTATACGCGAGCGAGACCAATCCCCGCCATCTGGAGTACCTACGCAGCTACGTCGAGGACAACAACATCACTAACGTTGAGGTCATCGAAAGCTCCTTCAACGGCATCGGCCTGCCTGAGGACGTGCGCGTGAACGTCGTCTATATGTGCTCGCTATACCACAACGTATACGCCGCCTTCACCGATGCCGAGCGCGAGGAGTTCGTCCAGAGCATCCGCCGCGCCCTCGGTGAGAACGGCAACAAGCTCGTGATCGTCGACAACGACCTGGTAACCGGCGAGGATTTGCCCTACCATGGCCCGTATATCAACAAGCAGCTCATCGTCGGCCAGCTGTGGTACTACGGATTCGAGCTGGAGAACAGCTTCCAGTTCACCCCGCAACGCTACGTGCTGGTCTTCCGCATGACCGACATCCCCGACCATGCGGCCGTGCCGCCGGCCGAAGACGACCTGAACGTGGTCACGGTCAACTCCCCCACGTCCATGGTGCGCTACCGCATCATCGGCACCTCCACCTCCGGATACACCTGCCGCGGCAAGCTGGTAGGTCGCGTGATGCACGAGGGCCTTACGGAAAACGACGAAGACAAGCTGCGCCGCGCCTACGAGGGTTTCGAGGATCTGTGGCCCAAGGAGCGCATCGGCGATGATTACACGGCTCTGATGTGGCTGATCGAATATCGCTTGGCCGATGATGCAAGCCGCGCGCAGATGACGGAGGACCTGCTGACCAAGATGTGGGCTGACTTCTGGTGCGGAAACGACTTCGAGAACCTCAAGACCTATCTGTATTACAAGTTCGACCTGCCCCTGCCCGATGACCCCGATGCATCCATCGACGTCAACTACGAGTATTCGGGCACGGAGTTCTCCATCGCACGGCTCAACAAATGGAATGAATACCTGATCTTCAACAATCCCAACCGCGTCGTATGGGAGCACACCGATGACATGCTGCGCTTCTGCGACATCAAACCCGGCGAGCGCATCGCAGATATCGGCTGCGGCGGCGGCTACTTCAGCTGGCAGTTCGCGAAACTCGTCGGCGAGGAGGGCGTCGTTTACGCGACAGAGATCAACGAAGGCGCAATGAGCTGGCTCAAGGACTTCGTCGAGGCCAATAGCATCTCCAACATCCATCCGCTCATCGTCAAGATGAACGAGACCGGCCTGGAGGATGGCAGCGTCGATGCCATCTACATGTGCTCGGCCTACCATGCGGTCTACATCACCAACATCGAGTTCGTGAAAGACGCTTTCATAGCCGGCATCCACAGGGCTCTGCGCAAGGGCGGCAGGTTCATCATCGTGGACAACGCCGTCACCGATGCCGGGGTGCCGCCCTATTACGGACCCGGCATTCGACCGGAGCTGATCATCGCCCAATTGACCCATTACGGCTTCCATCTAGTGGACCGCTGGCAGGGATCGCCGCAGCGCTTCGCCCTCATCTTCGAAGAGGACGAAGACTACGTGGCCCCAGTCATCGAGGCCCCCGACCAGGATGCCAAGGATCAGGAGAGGAAGGAAAAGCGCAGTGGAAAAGAGCATCTTCTGCAAGTACTGCGGGACAAGGGAGAGCGACTCGGATCGCACGGGGGTGGCAGTGGCCACGAAGGGCCCGAGGATGATCATCGCAACGACTACTGATCGGGGCACAGACGAGGATTCCGAAACGGCCGGGAGAATCACCCGCTCGATGGTCGATAACTTCATGCGCAGGCCTTCGACCGAAGACCGTGCGGTGCATGCGCTGTCCACCATGGCGAATAACGACCTGTGCATGATGAGCCTGAATGACGAAAGACCGCCCTTATGCGATGCGGCCTTCATCTTCATAGACCGCAACAAGGCGCGCTTCTTCATATCGGGCAGCTCCGCCGCCTACCATTTCGAGAACGGAAAACTGGCCCATCGGTCGGATCCGGCCGATGCCGACATCATCGGATCGGGGCCTCGCTTCCGTCCCCGCATGGAGCCGGCTTTCGAGCTGAATCAGGTGGAAAACGCCTTCCTCGCAGCCAGCGCGAGCCTTGCGCATGCCGTGACCGACGAGGCGCTTGAAGAATCGCTTCGCGCATCCGCATCGCCCGAGGAATGGATGGAGCGTTTGAAAGAACTCGCAGGGCCCGACATGCAGTTCTGCGCCATCACGGCATTTCCGCCGATTATCAAGCACTCGCGCCTGAAAGGACTGTTCACACGCTCATAAGGCGCTGTTCGCACGCACATAAGGCGCACGATTAAAACCGCGCCGTCGCAAAGTGGGATGCGGCAGCGGCCGAGGAAACGGAGAAAGGGGAAACGGTGGCATCGATCGAACGGAAGAACGAGCTCCTCGCCCATGCGGAAGAGGTTTTTGCGCAGGTCCAGGAGCTGCAATCCATGGGGTTGATCTGCGATGACGGGGACTTCATCCCCTCGGTGCACTATCCGCCCATCACCCAGTACAACTCGTGCGATATAGACACGTATTTCAAGACGTACACGCAGCCCGCAGACGGCATGATGGACATCTACGTGCACATCCCCTTCTGCATCCGGCATTGCCTGTTCTGCCACTACCCTGGGCTGACCGGCGAGCGCATCCAGGAAAAGGAAACCTACATCGATCACCTGATCCGCGAGATGGACATCTATCTGGACCGCTTCGACCTGACGCAGATCAAACCGCGCTCCATCCTGCTCGGCGGCGGCACGCCCACGTACCTGCCGCCCAAGCTGCTGGACCATTTCCTGACCGAGTTCGACAAGCGCGTTGACTTCAGCGCCTGCAAGCAGCATAACGTCGATTTGGATCCCAACAGCATCAACGGCGAGGATGGCCTCGAGCGCTGCCGCATCATGAAGGATCACGGCGTCACGCGCCTGACCATCGGCGTGCAATCCCTCGATGACGATGTCCTGCATATCATGAACCGCCCGCACGGCTCCCAGGAAGCCATCGATTCGGTCTATCGGGCGCTGGAATTCGGTTTCGACGTCAACATCGAGTTCATCTTCGGCCATCCAGGCGAGACCATCGACAACTGGATCGAAGTCATCGAGAAAGCCGTAGCGCTGCCCATGGCCGAAATCCAGCTCTACCGCCTGAAGGTGCAGGCATACGGCGACTTCCAGGGCGCCATCAACCGCCGTCACCGCGGCAGCGAGCCACTCGATATCCCCGATTTCAAGACCACGATGCTGATGAAGCAGATCGCGATTGACATCCTGCACGAGAACGGCTTCGCCGACAGTGTCATGCGCCGCGTGTACACCCGCGACCGCAAGATCTATTCGCATTACGCCTACAACCAGTGCTGCAACCAGTACGACCAGGTGGGATTCGGGCTTACAGGCTTTTCGAGCTACCGCGACCGTTTCGACATCAACACGCAATACTTCGAGGAGTACTACCAGGCCATCGACGAGGGGCGCCTGCCCATCAACCGCGGCCTTGTGCGCTCCGAGGAGGAGCAGGCTCGTTGGGCCATCATCCTGCCGCTGAAAAACCGCGATGTGCGCAAACGCGAGTTCAAGGAGCGTTCGGGCTACGAGTTCGACGACGTCTTCAAGACCAAAGTCGCCCTTCTCGAAGAAGCCGGCGTGCTCGAGGACACCGGCAAGATCGTGCGCCTAACCGAGCTGGGTGCGTTCGTGGCCGACGAGGTCTGCGAACAGTTCAACTCAATCGACTACATCCCCTTCCCGCGCGAGCGCTATGCGGATGGGCCATTGAACCCCTACAAGAACAACACCCTGTTCGAATGATGGAACGGGCAGGTCAGTGCGCCTGCATCCGGCGAGCCGTCGCGGCAAGCCGCTCCAGGCGAACCGCCCCGGCGAACTACACCTAGCGAGCCGCTCCGGCGAGTCATCTCCGGCGAGACACTCCCAGCGAGCCACACCGAAACGATGTTAGGAGGAAATCGTGAAACGCAAGCTCATCATCCCGTTGGCGCTGATTGCCGCCCTAACCATCTCAAGCGCCTGCCTCGTCTCGTGCGGAGGCGGCGGCAACAGCGGCGGCGGGCAGACGAGCGGCGCGTCGGCAGAGCCTGCTGCGGGCTCGTCGGCGAATCCTGAACCCGACGCATCCCAGGCTGCAACGGGCACGATCAAAATCGGCTACGTCAACCCGACGACCGGAGCCCTTGCAGGCAACGGCGAGGGCTGCCAGTGGGTGGTCGACCAGATAACCGCCTACGTCAACGAGCATCCCATCATGGTGGACGGTGAGCTGAAAAACATCGAAGTCATCGTCTATGACTCCGCATCCGATCAGAACACCTGCTCAGAAATGGCACAGAAGCTGATCGAGGAGGACAACGTCGATCTGATGATCGCGATACAAACCCCCAACACTGTAATCCCGGTGGCGCAGGTGGCCGAACGCTACGGCGTGCCCTGCATCGCTACGCAGTCCCCGATTGACCCTCTGGCCGACTCGCAAAGCGAGTTCAACTGGACCTACGATGCATTCTATACGCTCGACCAAGTTTATGAATCGCAGCGGGCACTGTGGACCCAGGCAGGCTGCGCCCCTGGATCCGGCGCCAAGGTCGGCATCCTGTTCGCCAATGACGCCGACGGTACTGCATGGCATGACATCTTCGTGCGCCGTCTCGAAGAAGATGGCTATACGTGCGTCGATCCAGGCCAATATCCTTCGCACACCACCGATTTCAGCAATGTCGCCGCCAAATTCAAAGCAGAGAACATCGACGTCATCGCCGGCACCAACATCCCGCCAGATTTCATGAACGCATACCAGGCCATCATCGGCGCGGGCGTTAAGGTCGACTGCGTCACCATGGGCAAGTGCTGCCTGCTGGCAAGCGATGTCGAGGCTCTGGGCGATTTGGCCGATGGCATCGGGACCCAGGTATGGTGGGATCCGACCTACCCGTATGTGTCCGACCTGACGGGCATCACCTGCCCCGAGCTCAACGAAGCCTACGAAAAGGATAACGGCGGACGCGTTATGCCGCAGCCTGCAGCATATGCCTACGCGGGGCTCGAAATGGCAGTGCAGAGCCTGGCGAAAGCCGGCACTACCGAACGCGAAGCGCTGCGCGACGCCATCGGCGAGCTGGATATCCAAACCGTCGTGGGCAACATCAAGTACGACCAGCAGATGAAGGGCCTTAGGTACGCATGCACCGTGCTGTGCGGCGGCCAGTGGCAACGCGACGAGAACGGCCAGCTGGTACTGCGCGTCATCGACAATTCGCTGTACCCCGACATCGAACTGACTGGAACCTATCAATCCGGCAATGCCACGAACAACAAGTAACACCGAAAGAGCCCTTTGGGGAGACTCCCCAAAGGGCCGACCAAAAGGGGAGTTTCCCCAAAGAGTTTTTTGACATGCAAAGAGTATGAGTGACCTGCTGAAAACGACAGAAACCATCGAGCCCATCCTGACATTCCGGGACGTTCACGCCGGATATGGCAAGATCCACGTACTCGACGGTCTGTCGTTCGATGTTGAATGCGGGCAGGTATTCGGCATCATCGGTCCCAACGGCAGCGGCAAAACCACGATCCTGAACGCATTGACCGGTTTGATCAGGCCCACATCGGGTGCCATCCTCCTAGATGGCGAAGATATCTGCGCGCTTTCGATCGACGCCCGTTGCCGACTGGGCATCGGGCGCACGTTTCAGATCCCCCGCCCATTCGAAGGTATGACGTTGTATGAGAACGTTCTGGTGGCCGCTGCTTATGGCACTGGGCATTCAGAACGTGACAGCCGCGAACCCACGCTCGATGTGTTGGAAGCCACAGGTCTTTACGGCAAACGGAACATGCTTGCAGGATCGCTCACGCTCCTGGATCGCAAGCGCCTCGAAATTGCGCGCGCCATCGTCGCCCGACCGCGTCTTGTCCTGCTCGACGAGGTGGCCGCCGGTCTGACAAGCGGAGAAGTGGAAGATGTCATCGCGCTCGTCCTGCGCCTGAAGCAAGCCGGCTTCACCATCGTATGGATCGAGCACATCATCGAGACCATGCTACGCGCCGCAGACCGCCTGATGTGCGTTGCGGAGGGACGCTGCGCCGTAATCGGCGAGCCCATCCAGGTCATGCAGTCCCGAGAGGTCGAGGAGCTTTACCTGGGCAAAGAGGCAGATGAGGAGGACCCGCATGCTGCGCATTGATGGCCTCCAGGTGAAATACGGTGACTTCATCGCCGTTTCTTCGGTCTCCCTCGAGGTGGCGCCCGGGCAGATTGCGGCCTTGATCGGCGCGAATGGCGCCGGAAAGTCAAGCCTGCTCAACGCTGTTGCGGGCTTGATGAAGCCCGCCGCCGGATCAGTGCATTTCGAGGGCCACGATATAACCGACATGCCGGCGGATCAGATCATGGCCCTCGGATTGAGCCTGGTGCCCCAGGGCGGGCATTCCTTCCTGCGCATGTCGGTCCACGACAACCTGATGGTGGGCAGCTATCCCAAAGCCGCACGTCGGCACGCCGCCACCTCGCTCGAGCACGTGTACAGCCTCTTCCCCGTGCTGGAAGAGAAGCGCAACGAGCTGGCAGGGGCGCTTTCAGGCGGACAGCGTCAGATGCTTGCTATCGGCCGCGCGCTTATGTCGCGCCCCAAATGCCTGATGTTCGATGAGATTTCCCTGGGTTTGGCACCAGTCACCATCAGGGACCTATACGCCCGCATCCGTCAAATCAACCGCGAGGAGGGAATCACCATCATACTTGTCGAGCAGGATACCGAACGTGCCCTGGGCATCGCTGACACCTGCTGCGTCATGCTCAAAGGCGAAGTTGCCATGGCGGGACCCGCCAAGGACATGACGAACGAAAGCATCAAATCCGCCTATTTCGGCATATGAACGGAAACGATCGATGGAATTCGTGCAGCTATTGGTAAACGGACTTCTGCTGGGGAGCGTCTATGCCCTCATCGGCGTAGGCATGTCGATGATCTTCGGCATCGTGGGGCTTACCAATCTCGCGCACGGCGAATTCGTCGTGCTCGGAGCCTATGCTTCGACGCTGCTGGCGTCCGCACTCGGCGTCGACCCCCTGCTCACCCTGATCGTCACTGTACCCTGTATGTTCATCGTGGGATACCTGCTGCAAAGCTCGCTCATAAACCGCGCAATGAAGCGCGGTGCCGAACCCGCTCTGATCGTCACCTTCGGCATTTCGATCATCCTGCAAGACGGTATGCTGCTCCTGCTGTCGGCAGATGCCCAGCACGCCACCACATCCTACGGTGTCGCTACCCTGCACATAGCCGGGCTCGACATCTCGCTGCTTAACGTTGTGATCTGCATCGTCAGCCTTGCCTGCATCGGAGCGCTCACGTTCTTCCTGAAAAAGACCTATATCGGCCGGGCCATCCGCGCTGTGTCGGATGACCAGGATGCCGCGCGCCTTTCCGGCATCAACGTCGGACGCGTCTTCGCCATCGCCATGGGCGTGGCGATGGCCACCGCAGCTGTCGCAGGCGTGTGTGTGGGCATGCGCTGGACGTTCTATCCCAGTTCGGGTGGGCAATACTTGCTCATTGCCTTCATCGTCGTCGTCATCGGCGGCATGGGAAACATTCCGGGCACGCTTCTGGCGGGCCTAGGCTTCGGCGTAGTGCAGGTGGTCGGCGGAGCGAATTACGGCCTTGTAATCGCCTACGTCGCCATGCTGATTGCGCTTGCCATCAGACCCGGCCGCAAAGGCGGACGTCCATGGAAGCGCTGGCGAAAGCCGCCGAACGCGCGCAACGAGACACGATCGGATGCGCAGGCGCATGCGCAGCCAGAGTTGCGAGCGCAAGCATGCGCGGATGCGCAGCCAGAGTCGCGAGCGCAAGCAAAAACGCAATCGAATACGCAATCGAAGCCGAAAGCAGACGCGCACGTGAGTCCGAAGCCGGAATCCCAACACTCCCCCAAACTCCCGACATTCGGCAACCGCAGCCTGCGGATGCTCCTGGCATTGCTCATACCGGGGGTTGTGCTGTTCATCCTCGGAGCATCCGGGGCGCTTCCCACCAACGCCATGCGCTATCTGCTGCAGATCTTCCTCTACATCGCCTTGGGCGAGGCCTGGAACCTGCTCAGCAGCTTTGCAGGCATGACGAGCTTGGGCCAACAGCTCTACGTGGGCATTGCAGGTTATGCCGTAGCTGTCATGACCTCCCTATACAGCCAGTCGTTGCTGATAGGCGTACTTGTCGGCGTGGCGGCATCTGTGGTGGTAGCCCTACTGCTCTCGCAGATCTTCTTCCGCATGGAAGGCATGTATTTGGCAATTGCAACATGGGTAGCGGCGGAGGCCATGGAGAAAATCTTTCTCAACTGGGACTACGTCGGCCAGGGCAGCGGCATGAACGTCCAGCTGACCCCATACCCCTCGATCACCGAGCTTTACCTGCTCGCCCTTATCGTGGGCCTGGCATCTCTCGTATTGGTATGCGTGGTGCTGCGCTCGAAACTGGGGCTGGGCCTTATGGCCATGAGGGACGACCCCTCCGCCGCAGCTACGATCGGCATCAGCATCAAGCGCAGCCGCTTGGTGGTATATCTGCTGGCAGCCGTGCTGTGCGCGCTCGCCGGAGCCGTTTTCTTCACGAATAAGGGCACCATCTACCCAGATAGCGGCTTTTCAATCGGCTGGACAGTATCCATCATCTTCGTTTGCATCATCGGCGGCAGCGGCACCGTGCTCGGCCCCGTCGCCGGCTCGATTCTCTATGTGCTGTTGAGAGAATTCCTGGCCCACTTCCCAGGCTGGTCTAATATCATGCTCGGCGTCATCACGCTGCTGGTCATTCTTTTCATGCCCAAAGGCATCATTGGAACTTTGCAAAGCAAACTTGGCTTCGACCCATTCTCCCCCCGCAGAGACCCAGGGGCGAACAGGCAGAAAGATGAGTGAACTCCATATCCCAGCATCCTGTTCGGGAGAAAGTGTCACAGCCTGCGCGTAAATCAGTTCCAACCGTGCAATCTCGTGCAACCGACAACTTGGGTGCACGAAATCGACAGGTTGGAACTGTTCGGCAGCTCTATACGCAATTAGCGCAGCGTGCATACGCGAAAGTTGGCTCGTTCCCGGACGGCATCGCTCTCGGACAGCATCGTTCCTGAACGGCCTGTTCGCCGACAGCCCATTTGGGCTCGGCGAACAGCGCGTTACTTGTCGACGCGATATGCAGCGCCATCCATGGTCACGTAGTACTCGCCGGTATCACCATTGTCGTTGCTGACATGCACATCCCAGACGGTGCCGTAGGTATCGGTTTCAATCAAGCTGATGCTCTGGGCATATCCGCCGAATGTCTGCGCAGCGAGGATCGAAGCCTGATCCATCGAAATGCGGCCGTCGCCTTCGGGGTTGTCCGCCGTACGCGAAGCGAACAGGCCTCCGTACATGTTCACATAGCATCCCGCCGGAATGGTGTCGTCACCAGCCAAGGTGACGAACCAGCAAGTGCCGTACAGATCGCTATTGACCAGCTGGACGTTCGTTGCGGTGCCGCCCATGGCTGCAACGGCCATCGATGCTGCCTGATCAGCGGAGATAGGAAGATTATTGCCCTGATCGTCGGTGTTGCCGGAGCCGCCCGAATCCGAACCGCCCTGGTCAGTCGCCCCGCCCTGATCGGCAGCAGCCTGCTGATCCTGCGCCGGCTCTTCAGTATTCGCATCCTTGAAGCCCTTGATGATGGCGGCGACCTCGTCGGAGGTCATGGTTACTTCCTCACCACCCAGACCCTGATAGGTCACGGTGAAGTCCTCCATGTCATCATTCCAGTCGGCCACGACCGTAGCACCCCTCGCGGGACCGTACAGGGTAACCTCGAGGCCTTCCAGCTCCTCCACCCAATTAGCAGCGAAATCAATTTGATTGCGATCGGTAAGCGGCGCCGTATGCGGGCCATCCGCCTTGCGAACGATAATCGCTATAGCGCCGTTCTCATACATCGCCTGGGCAACGCCGCCTGCATAGCAGAATGTGGGGTCGGTATAGTCGACGCCGTTGACGGTGATCTTGTCCATAACGCCGAATTCCGCGAACCCAGCGCCCTCAGCGGCTTCCTCGGCCGTTTTCGCCGAAGTCCAATCGACAACTCCCTGATCAGCCTGTTCGGCTTGAATCGCGGCGGACGAAGCAGGCGCATCCTGCGTAACGGAAACGAGCGCCGACGTCTGATTGTCCAGATCCTTTTCCCTCTTGTTGTCCGAATCGCTCGAGCAACCAGCGAGCGCCACTGCCAGAACGCACGCAATCGCGCCTGTCGCTATCAGCTTTCTCATGGAACCTTCTCCTCTCATTCGAGCCTAACCGCCTATCGTGATATTTCCTTTCATGGGAAATGATACGGGAACGATGCAGAAACATCTCGAAAAACCTCCCGTTCATCGGGGAAAGACGAAAAAGAAAGCGCC